>JAYEJC010000099.1:0-7066 GCA_034660335.1 Campylobacterota bacterium | reverse complement strand
CTAACTCTTCAAGAAGCATATTTTGATATTCTCTAACAAATTATAACTAGACTCAACTTAGTTTGAAACTAAAAACACTTTTGCTTTGACCTCCTAGCCAAAAACTAACAAATTATAACTAGACTCAACTTAGTTTGAAACGGAAATACTAACATAGCAACAGGTGCAAGCTTAGCACTAACAAATTATAACTAGACTCAACTTAGTTTGAAACTCAAATGCAGTAACTAACCCATACCCTTTTTCTAAAAACTAACAAATTATAACTAGACTCAACTTAGTTTGAAACATTATTACAACTCAAACACCTAAAATAGAAGCTTACTATGTAACTTTTTTGCTTTCATCTTAATAACAGTACCATTGTCATTTGCGATATAGATATTGTTTTTATTATCAAAACATATCCCCTCTTGGGCTGATTTTTTTAGTTTTATTTTTGCTATTGTTTTATTGGTTTTTAGGTCGTATTTTATAAGAAGATTTTTTGTGTCACTTGTCATATATAAGTATCCATTATGAAAAGTCATCCCTGCTATATCTACATATCCATGGTTGTATACTTTTTTGATTTTTGTTTTTTTCTTTTTTAGGTTTTTGATTTTTAGAATCACAGAGGCATTCTCTTTAAGATTTTTTTTGTAAGTTATTTTTGATTGGTTTGATACATATATATCACCATTTTCATCTATAGCTATCGCTTCTAGTCCACTACCTTTTGATTTTTTAAGTACTTTTACTCCATCAAAACTTCTTTTTATCTCAATCTCTTTTTCTATAGCAAAGCTATCTTTATTGACTATCAAGATACTCTCTTTTGCTTCTACAGCTATAAGTAACTTTTGATTTGATTTATCATAAGCTATACCCTCTAAGTCATACTTACCTAAGTATACTTTTCTTAGGATTTTACCTTTTTTTGATATCTCATATATCCACCCCTCATCATTTACTACAACCAATGTTTTTGTTTCATCTACAAAACATATACCTGATGCTTCTGGTATCTTTGCTATTGTTTTTGCGTTTATTATATTTAATACTAACATTAAAAATATCGCTATTTTTTTCATATTTTAGACCTTTATTTCTTAGTTTATCTAAGGCACCGCTATTATACAATTAATAGTTTAATCCACTATTAAGTTTTAATTAAGGAATTGAGAGTAAGTTTATAGATATCAAATCCGACTAACAAACAAAAAAACAATACAAAAAAACAATCACCTATGATATTCTTACTTTATTAAAATATAGGAGTATCGTATGACACATTTAAAAATAGCACTAGAGTGGTTCTTAAACCCAGATCATTTACCAATGATAGCAGGGGTCGTAAGTGGAAAATATAAAGAAGCAGGGATTGATTTAGAGATAATACAGCCAGTTGAACACTATGATGGTTTTGAGGATTTAAAAAGTTCAAAAATAGATATACATTGTAATGAACCATTGCACTTATTTGAGCATCACTTTGATGGACTGAAATCTATGGGTTGTTTTTTTGAGACAAACGGTGGAGTTATGATAAGAAAAGATAGAGTTGAAAAACTAAAATCAAATCAACCTATCAAAATAACAACACCAGCTGCAAATGAGATTACAGATAAGATTGGTTTTGAGATATTAAAAAGATATGCTTTAAAAGAGGGATTTGAACTAGATAGAGAAAATGTAACATTTGTAGAGACTGATTTTTGGCATATATCTAATATGAAAAAAGATGAAAGCTTTGATGGTGCATGGCTTTGTTTTTATAATTTTGAGGGGATAGAAGCCCAAGAGGAAAACTTTGAAAATCTATTTATAGATCAACACCTATCACCTTATCCAAACTTTTCAGCTTTGGAGTTTATGACAACTGATAATATCATCAAAGATAAAGGAGAAGCACTTTGTAAGTTTATAGAAGTTACAAATGATATGGCAAAGTATTGTCAAGAAAATATAGAAGATGCTAAAAAAATGTTTTATGAGTACTCAACAGATGAAAAATCAACACTTATGGATAAAATTATAGAAGATACAATACCAAGATTTGAAACTGATATAAAAGCAGATGAAAAAAGATGGTTTGAGCTTTGTAAATTTCTTGAAGAGCTTGAGCTTGTAAAACTAAACGAAGAACAATACGCTAAAATTTGGGAAACAAAAGGTCATTAGGACTTTTTGTTTTTATCTTATTAAATATGACTTTTCAATATTCAAATAATATAAATCTAATAACTAAAATAGTAAAATTACACCAATAGGATAGATAATGCAATTTTTAGATGTAAAAACAGATTATGCTTTTAAAAAAGTATTTGGAAGTGAACAAAGTAAAGAGATATTGATAAGTTTTTTAAACTCAATAATAGAGTTTGAGAATAATTATAAGATTAAAGATTTAGATATAATTGACCCTTATAATATCCCTGTCTTAAAAGGGATGAAAGATACTTTTGTAGATGTAAAAGCAAAGCTAGAAAATGATACAAAAGTTATTATAGAGATGCAAGTACTAAATCACGATGGATTTGAAAAAAGAATACTTTATAATACAGCAAAGAATTATTCGCAACAACTAGAAAAAGGGAATCAATACCATCTCCTTAATCCTGTGATTGCATTAACTATTGTAAACTTTGATATGTTTGAATTTGATAAATATAAATCAAGTTTTAAACTACTTGAAAAAGAGAACTTTACAACATACAAAGATGATATAGAACTTATATTTATAGAACTTCCTAAGTTTCAGAAATCACTTCAAGAGTGTGAAAATATAGAAGATAAATGGCTATATTTTATTAAAAATAGCGAAGATTTAACAATAGTACCAAAAGATTTAGAAGATGAGATAAAAACAGCTTATGAGATAGCAAACACTTCAAATTATACAATAGATGAATTAGAACTTCAACGAAAAAGAAAAGAGTTTATCTATATACAAAGAAATTCTATAGAAAAAGCAAAAAGAGATGCTTTAAAGCAAGGATTAAAAGAGGGTATAGAACAAGGTTTAGAACAAGGTTTAGAACAAGGAGAAAAAAACAAACAAATAGAGATAGCTAGAAATCTTTTAGATATTTTGGATATTGAAACTATTGCTTTAAAAACAGGTTTAACTACTTTTGAGGTCGAGCATTTAAAAAAGTAGCTATTACTACCAACTAACAAAATAATCCTACTAATAAACTTGAAATTTTTATACAATTATAAAAATTGATGGTTCGATATATTATAATTCAAATAAAGATTAGTTTGAACGCAGAGTTTTAAAACTACAACAAAATATATTGTTAGTTAAAAATGCGTTGGGGATGGTGTGATGAAAATATAATAAAAAACAACATTAGCAGTAGTTTTATCGCTACTTTTTGTAGGATGCAGTAAAAAACATCTTCCACTTCAAGCAGTATAATATGTTGATATAAAAAATATGTTTGAATATAGACATGAACAAACAAAAAAGATATTGGAAAATAAAACTAAAACAAAAAAAGATGATTAAATAATATTGCAATTTGCAATTATTTTGTATCTAAATTTTTTTTTGAGATATAATACTTTATAATTTATTTGGAGTAGTTTATGCAACTTATTATAGATAGTAATATAACACTTATAGATGGAGATACAAAAAAGCTATTTCCTTATGGGAAAGTTTTGCAGTTATTGACAAGATTTAAAAATGTATGCAAAGATATATCTTGGAATGTAAATGTACCCCAAAGAGATAAGTGCAAGATTTTAGATAATCAAGAATCTATAGCCATCAAAGATTTTCACCCAAGAGCTTTTCAACAAAACTGTATAGATAAGTTTACCCGTACAACACTCACAGGATATATCTATGCCCCAACAGGTGCTGGTAAGACAAACATAGCAGCTTATCTAATAGCAAAAAGAAATATCAAAACACTTTTTATAGTACCAAAATCAGACCTCGTAAAACAAACAAAAAAAAGATTTCAAGCTATTTTAGATATCGACCCTAGCTTAATAGGTGAGATAAGCTCATCAAAAAAAGAGTTTGGAGCACCTATACTTATATCTACATGGCAGTCACTAAATACACAATCAACCCTACAAAAAGTAAAAGATGAAAAATACTCACAAATAATCTGCGATGAGATGCACAAAGCTAGTGCGGAGGTTTATTATAATATCGTATCACAAATACCTGCTATGTACAAGCATGGACTAACAGCCACACCATATAGAAACAATACCCAAAATGAACAAAGACTTTTTGATCTTGTAGGTGATGAGCTAGTACATATAGATATCACAGAACTATACAAAGATAAGTTTTTGGTACAGCCTCATATAAAGTTCAAAGATACAAACTACAAGATAAATATAGACCAACCATACCTACAATCGCTTGATTTTAATATCAAGTTAGGGATGTTGAAAAAAAATATAGACAAATCAAAAAAAAGAAAAGAAAATATACTAAATGATATAAAACACACCCTTATATTAGAAAAAAAACAGCACGGTGAAAATCGCTCAGTCATACTAGTAAACACTTTAGAGTTAGCTCAAACTTTACAAGAAGAGCTTATGGCTAACTACAATGTACTTTATATAGATGCAGATACAAAAAGTAAACAAAGAGATGAGATATTTGATAATTTAACACAAAACAATATCACAGACTATGTACTAATAGGCACCTCAAAACTTTTAGGGGAGGGGACAGATATACCATCTATAAGAAATGTATTTTGTGCAAGCCCTGCATATCCACCCTTTGAAGATACAGCAAGGATGCAACAGATAATAGGAAGAGCAATAAGACCATACAAAGATAAAAACCAAGCAAATATAATAATATACAACGACCACACAACAGGATGGATAGAGAAGAAAAAACAACATGTATTTGATATCATCTGCCAAAATGTAAAGCCTATCTTGTAATAAATATAATATAAATATCTAATAATATACAGCAATAGAGTATATTTTAACTATATTATGATAAAATATACATATATTTTGTATATTAAGGATATAGATGATTCATATTAAAGCGTGGGGAAATGAGATAGGTAAGCTTATAGAACATAAAGGGATAGTTAAGTTCAAATATGAAGAATCAAATATGCTTGATTTTTCACCTATTAAAATGCCTCTAAAAAGAGGTCAAGTATATCAATTTTCTCATCTTGATTTTCAATATGGACTTCCTGGATTAATAAGTGACCATCTACCTGGAACTTATGGTATGGATTATATGAATCGTTTTATGTATCAGTATCTAAAACGAAAACCAACCATTATGGAAAGATTGCAATTTTTAGGTATCCATACTATAGGTGCTTTAGAGTTTCACCCCTCTTATGAAACACAAGAGTACAAAAAGATATTGAATATATCACAGTTGTACGATGATTCAAAAAAAGTTTTAAATAAGCAAAATGAGAACACTGATAATAGAACTCTTACATTAAAAACACTTATTGCTGTTTCAAATTCTGCAGGTGGAGGTGCTAGGGCAAAAGCAATAGTAGGCTTTAATCCCAATGATAAAACTATAAGTCTTACTAGAAAACAAGGAGATTTTCCAAAAGGATATTGTCCTGTTATTATTAAATATGATGATGGAGATATATCTATCTATCCTAATTTAGCACAAAAGTATAAAGATGCATCAGTTCCAACAAAACTAGAGTATCTATATCATCTTTTTGCAAAAGAGGTAGGTATCACAATGAGTCGATGTGAGCTATTAGAACTTGATGGGAAAAGCCATTTCTTAACATATAGGTTTGATAGAAAAGATGAGCAAAGATTTCATATCCATTCCTTATCAGGTATGATGCATTATAATCCTTATGAAACTTACAATGACTATATGGATATGTTTAGAATATCAAATAAATTAAATCTACCTCAAAAAGAAAAAGAACAAATAGCAAAAATAATTTTATTTAATGCAATTTTTGGAAATAAAGATGATCATTCAAAAAACTTTTCATTTCTTATGAATAATAGAGCTATTTGGTCTTTCGCACCTGCATATGATTTAACATATACAAGCAATGGTTATCATCAAATGCTACTTGGAACTAAAGTACTCAATCGTACATCATTTGAAGATTTGAAAAACACTTTTAAACCTTATGGTATAGATGAGTTATTTTTAAAAGAAAATATACAAAAGATGTGTGAACTAAAACACACAAGACTTCTAAATGACTCTCTTAATCTTGGTATTCCTAAAGAGTTTGTAACTTATATATTAGAAGATACAAAAATAGTAGATAAAAATTTTAATATAGGTGTAGGAAAATGAGTGAGATAGATTTTTCTTTAGCAACAACTACAGAGATTATAAAAGAGTTGTCTTCAAGAGCAAAGCAAAAAAGAAAGAAAAATATCAAAAGATATGGTACTCAAAAAGAGTTCGCTGCACATATTGGGATGAGTTATCGAAGTTATCAAGAGTTTGAAATAAGTGGAAAAATAACACTTGAGAGGTTTATTGATGTTTTAAGAGGTTTGGATGCTATAGAGGATAGTGATGAACTTCTAAAAATCAAAGATGAGGAGCTGTTTTTTTGATGGTTTTCTACTTTACCATCCTTTAATATTTTAAAGTATATAATTTTATTGAAATTCCCCCATAAGCCTACATACTTGAGATGTAGCTGGGGGTTCTGTTTTTATACCACTTATAAATAAAACTTAAATCTTATTATCATTTTCAAGCTCTTCTAATTCTCTATGAAGTTCTTTTACAAGTTCTTCTTCACTTGGAAGATATAGTTGATATTTACTTGCTAAAATAGTTTTATTATCTTCTGGTAGTGTAAATTTTACAACAGTATCATTTATAATGTCCCCACAAAAACATACCACTTAGTTTAATATTCTTATTCCAAAAGTTAGAATAAAATATAAAATAAGTAAAAATAGGGAGAAAAAAAGATGAGTACAAAAAGAAAAATATATAGTGCAGATTTTAAAGCTAAATTAGTTTTAGAAGTTTTAGAGGGTGAGAAAACATTAAATGAAATTGCAAGTCAATATGAAATTTTACCAAAAAACCTACAGAACTGGAAGAAGC
>JAYEJC010000098.1:0-1549 GCA_034660335.1 Campylobacterota bacterium | reverse complement strand
ACTTTTCTTATTTTGTTAGGTGTGGTTGTTGGACCAAATTTTATAGGCTTGTTGCCAAAAGAGTTTATAACTGATTGGTTTAGTACTATTACTACTATAGCTTTAGGGATGGTTGGATTTTTATTAGGGCAGCAGTTTACTGTTAAAGCTATTAAAAAAATAGGCAAACAGGTACTTTATATAGCTATTGGTAAAGTTGTGCTAACTTTTGTATTTGTATCAACTGCTCTTTTTTTGATTGGGGTGTCTCTTGATATAGCTTTGGTTTTAGGAAGTATAGCTACTGCTACTGCACCTGCTGCTGTATATGAAACGGTACATGAGCTTAAAATAAAAAATCAATTTTCTAAAAAGCTTTTATCTGTAGTTGCATTTGATGATATATTGGGTTTATTGCTTTTTAGTTTGGTGTTGGCATTTATTGGACTAAATGGAAACTCTAGTGCATATGAGTTGATTTTAAATGGAATAGTAGAGATATTTGGTAGTTTGTTTATCGGTTTTGTTTTAGGGTATCCTATAGCAAAAATAACAGGTAGACTAACAAATGGTGAACCAATTATGATAGAGGCATTAGCTAGTGTTTTTGTTATATGTGGTGTAGCTATGTTGTTTGACCTTTCTACTATATTAGCAAGTATGGCACTTGGTAGTGCTGTTGCTACTTTTGGTGTACATCACAAAACAGCCTTTCACGCCATCAAACATATAGAGTGGCCATTTATGGTGATATTTTTTTTATTAGCTGGTGCTACTTTAGATATTGATTCGTTTTTGGATATAGGATATATAGGTATTGTGTATATTATACTAAGAATTATAGGGATATATATTGGCTCTAGAGTAGGTGGGGTTTTAAGTGATGCAAGTGATGATATAAAAAATTGGATGGGATTATCGCTATTACCTCAAGCTGGTGTTGCTATTGGTATGGCACTTATGGCTACTCAAAAACTAGAAAGCTCAAGTGGTATAGTGTTGTCTATGATACTTGGTACTACGGTGTTTTTTGAGATCATTGGACCTATAGTGACTAGGTATGTATTGAAAAAGATAAAATAAGTAAGACTTATATTATAATACCTCAAAAATAAGTAACTTTTTCTAAAGTTTAATTCTCAAAAAGATAAAATTAAACAAAGTGGTGTATATAGTACTTCTCTTATGATCAATAAAACGATTAAATCAAATAATAAAATCTATTTAGTAGATGATAAATTAAATATCAACACTTAATGGCACTGTAATACTAAAGTATATCATACTTATCATCTCTTTTTTTGCTAAATATTAATATAAAAATAAGAACTTAAATAAAAGCTTCTTTTCACTTAAAAATTAAATCTTTTTGCAGTATAGCCTTGTTAGTTTCTCTGACTTGTTAGACAATCTGCACTACTTGTAAATATCACCTCTGCTATCAACTTTTAATATTTGTATTTCTTTTTCATTCATATGAAATAATACTCTATATTTAGATATTCTAATTCTATAAATTGGAGGTATATCATTACCTGTTAATCTTTTAACATCTCCATCTGGTAAATTC
>JAYEJC010000097.1:0-1560 GCA_034660335.1 Campylobacterota bacterium | reverse complement strand
GCACTATATATTTTTCTCTTTGTACTCATCTTTTTTTCTCCCTATTTTTACTTATTTTATATTTTATTCTAACTTTTGGAATAAGAATATTAAACTAAGTGGTATGTTTTTGTGGGGACATTATATTAAATAAATGGTATTTTTGGGCTACTCATTCAAGATTAGAGCCTATTATAAAAGCAGCAAAAACAGTAAAGAAACATTGGGATGGTGTAGTTAAATGGTATGAAAGTAAAATCAATAATGGAATTTTAGAAGGATTAAATTCTGTCATACAAGCAGCTAAATCTAAAGCCAGAGGATATAAGACATTTAAGAATTATAAAATAATTGTATATTTACTAACTGGAAAACTGGACTTCTCTGTAGTTAATAGTAAATTTAGGGAAATTTAGGTGGGTGTTTACCCACACTTTTTTAGAAGGAACCTTTATTACTTATGCTTTAAGGATGTACCCAGCCTCTCGTAATCTGAATTTAGCCATAGCTTTCTCATCATCATTAAACAATCTCTTAACTTCTGGTC
This sequence comes from Campylobacterota bacterium, assembly GCA_034660335.1. GTDB lineage: Bacteria > Campylobacterota > Campylobacteria > Campylobacterales > Arcobacteraceae > JAIOSF01. Next base: position 1,034 of record JAYEJC010000097.1, on the reverse strand, counting down.
GTTCAAGGATATAGGCTTCTAGTGATAAATCTAACCGTTTTATAGCCTTTAATGCTCTAAATCCACCTGATGGCTTAGGATTATTCATAAAGCCTTTCACAAGCTCTATAGCATCTTTAGTTTGATTAATCATTTCTAATATTCTTACAGTTGAATATCCATCAACTTTACACTCATCACTTTCAAAGAACTCTATTAGCTTTACTCTAAAATCATTTTCTGTCATAATTAATCTCTCTATAATGTTTAGATTATAGTAGCATGATGAACTATTTTAACAATTACCTATAAGTAAGTGACATTTATTATAGAAGATGTATCTTCTAATCACGAAGATATATTTTCCTTTATTTTGAAAGGTTACATGGCTATATTAGGTCTAATTCTATTCTTCAACATAATTTTTTATTCTTATGGAATTATTTGGGCTATGAGTAAACTCTTCAATTTCATCATTTGTTGCTGTAAGTACACCATCTTTAAATTTTAGCACTCTCAAATTCATTGTAACTTTTTCTCTGAGTTTATTATCCTCAATAGTATTTGTTTCTTGGCTAAGCAGTAATTTTATATCTTTATTTTGCCACTGAGCAAACAATTTATCAGTATTAAATAACTCTTGGATTATATTTTTCTTACCCATCCACTGTACTCTAAAATCAGATTTTTCTAATTCCGCTGTAATCTCTTCCAGTGTTCTATCTGCTCTATCATCCTCATCCTCATCTTCTATTGGAGTATCAAATTCTTCTCCTGCTTCAGTCATTAATTTTTCAAAGAGTTCTTGATCGAATGACATAATATTTATTTCATCTAAATAGAGTTTATTATCTAATATACTCCATTTATAGGCATCCGTCATCCACCAAGGAGCAGAAGAACCAACTCCAGCACCATCAGTTTTATATTTATGTATTTTTTTAGCTGTTTCATCATCAACTGGTCTGCTAAGCATTTTGTATGACTGTCCATCAATTTCTATCTCTCCGAATACTGTACTTCTTTTTGGCATGCTCATATATTTTCCTCTATTT
>JAYEJC010000096.1:0-1564 GCA_034660335.1 Campylobacterota bacterium | reverse complement strand
GAATATATTTTATAAACAATATCTTCAAATGTAAACTCTAAATAGTTGGCATGTAGAAGTAGTCTTTTATATCCTGTAGCTTCTATCCTTTTATCTTTTTCTAACTTTTTTAAAAGATATAAATCTGCAATATCTTCATCAATCCCATATATAGGGTCACCTACAATTCTATGCCCTATAGAATCAAGATGAACTCTTATTTGGTGTTGTCTACCTGTAATTGGTGTAGCTTCTACTAAAGTTTGATTTTTTTTTGAATCATATTTTAATGGTTTTATATATGTCATAGACTCTTTTCCATCTGATGAGGTTGTCATTTTAACCCCAATTTTACTATTTACTGCTTTTTTTATTCCACTATCTATAGTTATATTTTTATCAACTTTTCCATCAACTATTGCTAAATAATTTTTTTTGTATTGTTTTGATTCAAACATCTCTTTAAGTATCATATCACTGTATTTATTTTTTGTTACAAGAACTAGTCCAGAGGTCTCTTGATCAATTCTATGTGCTAGATTTGCACTATCTCCAAAATGGTATCTAATCTCATCTAAAAGTGTATACTGGGTATTTCTTGAAGTTGGATGTACCATCACACCTGATGGTTTATCAAATATAGCAAAAGACGGTGTATTTAAAATTGGTTTTAAACCTCTTGTAGAACCTTCAAACATAGCAACTTGAATAAACTCACCTTTTACTTTTTGACCATTTTGTAAAACTTTGTTATTTTCATCAAAAACTCTACCTTTTGCTAACATTTTTTGAGAATTTGAAATATTTAGACCAGCATCATCTATTAGAAACTGCTGTATTTTTTTACCTTCAACGGCTTTAAATTTTTTTAGAACAAATGGCATTTTGCACCTTATAGTTATATAATTTTATATTAATAGTATCATAAAATCATCTAATTATTTATTAAGTAGAATTTTAGTAAAATGCGTAACTTTTTTACACACTAAAGGAAATATGTGATAGAAACAACATTGGTAGTATTATGTGCAGGCAATTCAACTAGATTTAGCCTAGAGGCGAAGAAACAATGGCTTCGAATCGAAGATGAACCACTGTGGTTAAATGTTACAAAAAGATTATCTTCTTACACTGATTTTGATAAAGTTATTGTAGTTGGTCATATTGATGAGCTAAACTATATGAAAAACTTTACGCAGGAGTATGATTTTGTAGCGGGTGGTAGCACTAGACAAGAGTCTATGAAAAATGCATTACAAACTGTAACAACCAAATCAGTTATGGTAACAGATGTTGCTAGATGTTGTATTCCAAAATCAATTATATTAAATCTAATTGAAAACAGATCAAAAGCAACTGTTATAGTTCCTTGTTTAAGTGCAACAGATACAATTGTTTATGAAAATGAAACAATAAATAGAGATAATGTAAAAATAATTCAAACACCACAACTATCAAATACAAAAGCTTTAAAAGAAGCATTAGAGACTAATATAGAGTTTACTGATGATAGCAGTGCTATAAAATCTTCAGGCGGAACTGTTTTATACATAGATGGCTCAACACAATCAAAAAAATTAACAAA
>JAYEJC010000095.1:3889-7183 GCA_034660335.1 Campylobacterota bacterium | reverse complement strand
GGAACCCACGACTTTAGTCGGGGTGTAATGAAATGATTTTAGATTATTTCAAAGTTTGGATATAGTTCGCTACATTGATGATATCTTTGTCACCTAGTAGATTTGCGTATGGTTTCATAAGTATCGCCATACCATTGTCTTTTTCATCCAAACTATAGTCTCGTATAGACTCTTTTATATCATCTACACTTAAGTCCACTAGTGGTCTTGCACTATTATATGCGCTTATTGTACCATCTTTGTGGCAGCTGATGCATTTTGAATTGTAGAGTTTTTTTCCTGCTTCTATTGATGCTTTTGTTGCTTCTGTTTTTGTTTGTAATTTTTTTTCATCATCTAGGAGCTGGAGTTGTTTTTTTAGATCTGTTTTTGATGTTTGGTTTTTTGTTTTTTTAAATACATAGATATAATTCAAAGCATCTTCACCATTTTGGATTTTCATACTATCTACTTCATAACCATTTTTTTTCATATCATCTACAGATAATTTTCCCTTGCACTCACCACCATTTAGTGGTGTTGATTCTATCGTGCTTGGGTCTTGATGCTCTTTTTTGTAGCACATCGTAGGTGATGCACTAACTAAAGAGATACAAGATAAGAGATAAAGTGCTTTTTTTAACATTTTTAGCCTTTTAGTGCTGTGAATTTTTCTAGTTGGTCTAGCTTTTCCCATGGATAGTCACTATGACCTACTTGACCTCTACTAGCTACATCTGCATAAAGAAATGTATCTGCACTTGGTTTATCAAGATCAAACTTTGATGTTATCCAGTTTGGTGTAAGTGCGAAGTTTTCTTCTACAAATTCAGATAATTTATCATCATTTAGTGAAGTGTATGTACCGTATGTATCTACTGCTACTGATGTTGGCTTTGCTACACCTATTGCATATGATAGCTGTACTACACATTTTGTAGCAAGCTTAGCTGCTACTATATGCTTGGCTATATATCTAGCTGCATATAGTCCACTTCTATCTACTTTTGTATAGTCTTTACTAGATTGAGCTCCACCACCAATAGGTGAGTATCCACCAAAACTATCAACGATAAGCTTTCTTCCAGTAAGTCCACTATCGTGTAAGCTTGAGTGAGATACATATTTTCCTGTTGGGTTTACATGGATGATACACTCATCTTTGTTGTATAGCTCAGATGGTAAACCAGCATCATCTATCAAAGAGTGGATTAGCTCTCTTACTGTATCTATATCCATACTTGCTACACATGGAGCTGATACAACTATTGTATCTATCTTTTGTGGTTTGCTGTTTTCAAAGTTTTCTTTGCAAACATAGTCCATAGTAACTTGTGTCTTGATATCTACACCTAGTTGATGTGGGTTTTGTAGTGCGTAGTTGTATACTTTTTCCATAAGAACTCTTGCGTATGTTATGGCACTTGGCATGAAATTTTCTGTTTCATTATCAGCATAACCAAACATAATACCTTGATCCCCTGCTCCTGTTTCGCCATCTTCTTGATCTACACCTTGATTTATATCTGGTGATTGGCTATTTAGAAGTACTTGTACCTCTACATCTTCTGGGTGAAGACACTCTTGTTTTGAGAAGTATGGGTTTCCATTGTAGCCTATTTTTGCTAATGCATCGTGTACTATTTGTTTGTAATCTTCTGTTGTTATTTTTGTATGAGAAGTAACTTCCCCTCCAATAACCACATGACGACCTGCTACAAATACTTCACTTGCAACTCTTGAGGTACTATCTCCTATGATAAGCTTATCAACTATACTATCAGCTATGATATCTGCACATTTGTCTGGGTGTCCTGGGCTTACTACTTCACTTGTAAATAAGTAGTGTTGTTTGTTTTCCATTTTTGTTTTCCTATTCTTTGTTTTCCACAAAAGATAATATCTTTTGGTCGTTTTCCATAATCTTGTTTTCCATTTTTGTTTTCCATCGTTTAAGATTTAGAAAAGTAAAATTTTAAATAAAAATATGCTCTTTACATATGTAAAAAAGTGTTTGATATTAACAAATTAAAACTAATAATAAGCTTATTAAAAAAAGGCTATTATTTCACTTTAGGTAAATCTTCTAGATTATTTTAAGGGGTGCAAAATGGATTGGGATGATATTATAGATATAGAGAGAAAAAAAGATTATTTTCAGCAGTTAGAGAAGTTTATTGATCAAAGATACAAAGAGACAAAAGTATATCCATCAAAAAAAAATATTTTTAAGGCATTTGAACTCACACCATATGATGAGCTAAAAGTGGTAATAATAGGACAAGACCCATACCATCAACCATATCAAGCTCAAGGCTTGGCTTTTTCTACACCAAATCATATAAAAAACCCACCATCAATGGCAAATATAATAAAAGAGATAATAGATGATATAGGTGATTGTAAGTGTTATGATGGGGACTTAACTCCATGGGCAAAGCAAGGTGTGTTGCTAATAAACACTATTTTTACTGTAGAGGATAGTAGTCCTAAATCCCATGCAAAAAAAGGTTGGGAGATTTTTAGTGATAATATCATCAAATATATTAGTCAAAATAATAAAGATATTGTTTTTATACTTTGGGGTGCACCTGCTATCTCAAAATCAAAACTAATAGATACTACAAAACACCATATCTTAAACGCACCCCACCCTAGTCCACTCTCTTCATATCGTGGCTTTTTTGGGTGCAAACATTTTAGTAAAACAAATGAGATATTGAAAAGATTAGGAAAAAGTGAGATAATCTGGTGAGTTTTTATTATTTGATTGATTTTGTTTTTTTTGTTTTTTTAAGTTTTGCTATATATTATAGCTATCAAAAAAAGATATATATAAAGATTTTTAAGTATTTTCAAATATTTTTACTCATAACTATATCTGCTAAGTTTGCCTCTTTTACTGGTGTATATCTTCAAAAAATATATCTCATAAAAGCTGATACATATACAACTTTGATACTTATTGGTTTTTGTTTGAATATTGTATTGCTTTTATATTTTGGTAAATATTTATTGAAAATAACAGATATATTTATAAACAATCAACAAATAAAAACCCTACTAGCAAAGATATTTACCGTAATTGAGATTGTTGTATTAAGTACATTTGCTTTATATATAGTGATGCAACTATATATCTCAAAAGTTTATATATATCCTATCATAAAAAAAAGCTACAGCTATAATAAAATAGAGACTTTTTACAAAAAATTTCTTAGTGATGAGTTTGTAAATATGATACTAAATTCTGATACAGGTACCAATCATAAAGAGATAATCTTTAAGTCATTTAAGAGTTCAATCCTCTAATAA
>JAYEJC010000095.1:0-3789 GCA_034660335.1 Campylobacterota bacterium | reverse complement strand
TAAAATAGAGACTTTTTACAAAAAATTTCTTAGTGATGAGTTTGTAAATATGATACTAAATTCTGATACAGGTACCAATCATAAAGAGATAATCTTTAAGTCATTTAAGAGTTCAATCCTCTAATAAGTTTTATTTAATCTTAATTAAAACTTAATAGAGGATTGTACTGGTCATTTAAAAATAGTATTTAAAATTAAACATACCTTTATAAACAATTGTAGTATAATATATTTATAACAAAAGGAGTTATTTATGGAACATACAGCTATTGGATTATATGTATTAGTTTTTGTTATTGGTTCTTTGATTATTGGGTCTATTACTATGATGCTTACAAAAGGGACAAAGCTTCCTTATACTGTGGCTTTACTTATCATTGGATTAGGGCTTGGTGGTATTGAAAGAACTGGTTTTTTTGATAATAATTTTGATATCATTGCTCACACTTTACGACTTGTAGCTGATATTGATCCTCATCTTATTCTTTTTATATTTTTGCCTACTTTGATATTTGAGTCTGCTTACTCATTAGAGGTGCATCTATTTAGGAGAATTTTTTCACAAATTGCACTTCTTGCTATACCTGGTCTTATTATTAGTACTATAGCTACTGCTGCTTTAGTAAAAATATTTTTTCCATGGCATTGGGAGTGGGAGCTTGCTCTTTTGTTTGGGGCTTTGATAAGTGCTACTGATCCTGTGGCTGTTGTGGCTTTGCTAAAAGAGGTAAGCTCAAGAAAAAGACTAGAAACACTAATAGAGGGCGAGTCCTTGCTAAATGATGGTACGGCTATTGTACTTTTTACCCTATTTCTTACTATGTATCTTAGTACTACTAGTAGTGATTTTTCTATTGTTGGTGTTGTTGGTGAGTTTTCATTTGTTGTTATGTTTGGTCTGATTATTGGTGTTATTTTTGGTTATTTGGCTATTTTATTGATAGATAAAGTGTTTAACAACCCACTTGTAGAGATAACTTTATCTGTTGGTGTTGCTTATTTGGTATTTTTTGTTGCGGAGCATTCATTTCATGTGTCAGGTGTAGTAGCTCTTGTATCACTAGCTTTGATGTTTGCTACAGTTGGACGAACAAAAATATCACCCGAAGTTGCTGGTTTTCTTCATCATTTTTGGGAGATGATGGCACACTTTGCAAATACTTTTATATTTTTGATTGTTGGGATACTAATAGCCACTAGAGTTAGACTTGATGTGAGTGAATATTGGATTGCATTAGCTGTTTTATATATAGGAATCACACTTATAAGAGGTGGTTCTGTTGTAGTTCTTAGCCCTATTTTAAATAGGATAGGGATAGGATTTACAAAACAAAAAGCTATTGTACTTGTATGGGGTGGACTAAGAGGTGCTGTATCTTTGGCATTGGCTTTGACTATAGCTCAAAATGATGCTATACCTAAAGAGATTGGAGATCAAATATTGTTTTTGACTGCTGGTATTGTTGTATTGACTATACTTATAAATGGTCTAACAATGGAAAAACTACTTGAGATACTAAAACTAAATACACTACCTGCTGCAAAAGAGATAACAGTACAAAAAGCAAAAGCAAATGTATATAAAAATCTATCAACTTATCTACCAAAAATAAAATCAAGTGAGTTTTTACAAAATGTAAATTGGGATGATATAAAAGAGATAAAACAACTAGAACATCTAAGTGATAACACTATTAAAAAAGAGGATGTATCTGATATTGAGCTTACTATTGCATACAAAAGAAGACTTCTTGAAAGTGAAAGAAAATTTTATTGGTCACAGTTTAGCAAAGGAAATCTTGGAGCAGAAGCTACAAACTGCTTATCAACGGCTATAGAAAATGCACTAGATGAATACCCTACAATCACACCTAGACCTAGTATTTTAAAGCTTTGGCATATACCAAACTATCTACATAGTACAAAAAATATACCACTTTTATCATCGCTATTATTAAACTTCTCTTTTTCAAGACTAGCTTTAGGGTATGAGGTGGCTCGTGGATTTATGAATGCTCAAGATGAAGTGATGTCACATCTTGATTCGCTTGGTGCAAAAAAAGAGGATATAGATAGTGTAAAAAAAGACATATTAGCAAATATACAAACAACATATGAATATATGGAAAACTTAAATACTATTTTTCCAGAGATTGTATGTGCTATACAAACAAGAACAGCAAATAGACTACTACTAAATCAAGAAAGAACAGTGATAGAGAGACTGCTAAAAAATGGTGTTTTGGATAAACCAGAAGCAAATAAAATGATAGATGATGTTGAAAATCGTATGTATGAGCTAACAAAATACCCTATTCGTATCACTCCACCTGAATTAGATAGCTTGGTATTTCAATCTAGTTTGTTAAACAATCTAAAAAAAACCACTATTGAAAAATTGTCAAAAGTTGCAAAACATCAAATATATGAAAAAAATGAAACTATTGTAAGATATATGGATAATAATAGCTCTGTTATTATTGTAGCAAGAGGTAGTATAGAGATAGTAGATAATCTATCAAATAGTACTCATAATATTGTGGGGCAAGGTGCTGTACTTGGTGTTGATTCTTTGATTAAAGGGTTTTATGAAAATAGTTTGGTAGCATCTACACCTGCTGAGATATTGACTATAAATAAAAAAGATATAGATACTATCTCAAAAGATGATCCAGAACTATTAAGTGTATTATTAAAAAAGGGTTAGATAATTAAATCTAACCCTTTTTATTTTATTGTAAAAGATATATTAAGCTAATGCTTCTTTTGCACTTTTTACAACTGATGCAAATGATGCTGCATCATTCATAGCCATATCTGCTAAGATTTTTCTATCAAGCTCAATGTTAGCTAGTTTTAAACCATTCATAAACTTAGAATAAGTCATTCCGTTTAATCTACAAGCTGCATTGATTCTAACAATCCAAAGTCTTCTAAAATCTCTTTTCTTTTGTCTTCTATCTCTATAAGAGTATACTAAAGCATGCTCTACTGCTTCTTTAGCTTTTCTAAAATGTTTTCTTCTACCACTGTAAAAACCCTTAGCCATTTTAAGGATTTTTTTGTGTCTTGCTCTTCTTACTGTACCAGTTTTTACTCTTGGCATATTTATTTCCTTTCTTTACCATCATACTTATATATGTAGGTGTCTGTACTTATCAATTTGAAGTACTGATCTTGTCCGAATATTTCGGAGGGACTATATTGTTTACAAAAGATTAATAATTATATTATTATGCTTTGTTTAACATTCTTTTTACTCTTGTTGAATCAGCATCATCAACAGTTTGTGGACCTCTTAAGTTCACTTTTCTAGTTTGACTCATTTTAGTAAGGATATGACTTCTAAAAGCACTTCCTCTTTTAATTGAACCATTTTTTTTCACTTTAAATCTTTTTAAAGCTCCAGAATTAGATTTCATCTTTGGCATTGTTAGGCTCCTTTTATAAATTTTAATTAAATTTTACATCTGTATTTAGATATATAAACTTAAATAAGTGGCGGATTATATCTTAAACTTGCTTTAATAAATTTTAAATAATAAACTAAATGATATGTTATGTTTTAATTTAGATTCAATAATAACTATTTTTTAAATCTTTCATAAGACTATTTAGATAAAATACCAAAATTATATGCGACTGTGGTGGAACGGTAGACACGCGGGCTTGAGGGAATTGTGAAAATGTTAAAAATATGCGAATGTGGTGGAACGGTAGACACGTTACCTTGAGGGGGTAATGCACTATGTGTGTGGGGGTTCAAATCCCCCCATTCGCACCATTTTA
>JAYEJC010000094.1:0-7211 GCA_034660335.1 Campylobacterota bacterium | reverse complement strand
TTTTAACCTTTTATGAATAAATTATTCTTTGTATTTATATGTTATTATAGCTAAAAAATGACCATAAAGGCTTTAAGTAAAGGGTTTTTTTGGATTTATTTTTGGGTGTTACTGTGCAGTGGTCTCACTATATATTTTTCTTTTTGTACTCATCTTTTTTCTCCCTATTTTTACTTATTTTATATTTTATTCTAACTTTTGGAATAAGAATATTAAACTAAGTGGTTTGTTTTTGTAGGGACATTATAGTCTTGGATGGATGGTTTATTTGAAAATATTAAGAATTCACAACTGCCATATAAATACCCCTGACAATTAACTTGATTTCTACTATTTTTATGAGACTAATTTATAAGATTTTATTATCTTAGAGTTTTCTATTGCATAATTTGGGTTTAAAACATCTGCAAATATAGACCTATCAAGCAAACTAAAAGTAAAACAAAACACACTATTCAAACCACTAGTAGATACAAAAGGTATAAGCAACAATACCACAACACAAGATATAGGATACAACTTAAAGCTAGAGGTCTACTATGACACCACTACACTTTTGAATTTTGGATTTGAATACAACTATGACCTAAGCCCTATGAAATACAACCTAGCCCAGCTAGCCTATGAAAACAATGAGTTTGTATTTGAGCCATCTACAATAGATACAGATATCACAACTACAAAATATCTAGCAAAACTATATGTCACTAGAAAGATATATTGCGATATGATACCTAGTATAGGATTTGGAAAGATCAAAATAAAAACAAAAGACAACACTACAAACACAAGCAAAACAACACAAGAAAATATAATATCTTTGGGGATTGAGAAGAGGTTTTAGCTAGCTACTAATTATACCAAATGAAGAACTAAAAAACTAATCACATCGGGGACGATGGGAACTAGAAAAGTTTAAATAATTTAATTCATTTATGATACAATTCTTGATTACAAAGGATATTTTATGTCAGTTTTTCACACAACTCAATGTAATGTAAAAAATACAGATTCATATATAAGGATTTTTATTGCTGCTCTCTTTTTAGTGGTAGCTGTCTTTTCTCAATGCTATATACTAATGATAGTATCAATGATTTTGGCTTATACAGGGATCAAAAAACACTGTTTTATCTATGATATTTTTCAAATAAATAAAAAATATTCTCTCAAAAACTATTATATGTCACATCTTCCAAAATATAACCCATCAGCAGTATTTATGTTTGAGAAAAATGGAAAGTTGTTTTTTAATAATGAAAGTGCGAAAAAAGACTTTAATCATATTACCTCATTTTCGGATTTTAAAATAGGAGATATAAAAAGTATTATCGAAAAGGAACTAGATGATACTTTTTACTATAACCATGATAAATACCATTATCAACTTGATATAAAAGGTGTTAATGAGATTGATTCAGTTTTAATATATGCAACTGATATTAGTGAACTGGTAGATTTAAATGATGAGATTGAGAAAACACAAAAAGAGATTATTTATACAATGGGAGAGATTGGAGAAACAAGAAGTAAAGAGACTGGAAATCATGTCAAAAGAGTTGCACAATACTCTGAACTCCTTGCCCTACTCTATGGACTTACAAAAGAGGAATCAAATAAATTAAAAATGGCAAGTCCTATGCATGATATAGGAAAAGTAGGAATTCCAGATAGTATTCTAAATAAGCCAGGTCGTCATACAACTGATGAATTTAGAATTATGCAAACACATTCTCAGTTAGGCTTTGATATGCTTAAGAATTCTGATAGACCAATTATAAAAGCAGCAGCAATAGTTGCAGGCGAACATCATGAAAAATATGATGGAAGTGGTTATCCTAATGGTTTAGCTGGTGAAAATATACATATTTATGGAAGAATCACCGCACTTGCTGATGTATTTGATGCCCTTGGAAGTAAACGAGTATACAAAGATGCTTGGGATTTAGAAGATATTTTAGAACTATTTAAAAGGGAAAGAGGGAAGCACTTCGATCCAAAACTTATTGATCTATTTTTTGATAACCTTGATAAGTTTTTAGTTATTAGAGATAAATATCAAGATATTAGTTAAAATACAAATATCCAATTACAACAAATATATATCGAAATAATTTAGAAATAAGAACAATAATAATAAATCTTTTAAAATTATACTTTAGTACTCCTGCTACTATAACTAGCTCCCATCAAAGCTTTCATAAAAACAATAAATCTAACTTTTCACTAAATATTAGATATAATAGATAAAATTAAAAACATAAAGAGTATATTATGGTAACACAAGATCAATTAGCACAAGCGATACTTGAATTAAAAAATTCAAATCTTGAATTGAAATCATCACAAGAAGAAACCGATAGAACAGTTGCAAAAGTAGCAAAAATGCTTGGGAATATGGGTAATAATCAAGGAGATGTAGCAGAAGAATTTTTCTATAATTCTTTAGAATCTAAACCTAACCTAGCAGGAATAAACTATGACTTTATTGATAAAAATATTACAAGAAGTAAAAAAGGTCTAAGAGATGAATTTGATATAGTTTTAGTCAATGGCAAAGATATAGCTATAATAGAAACAAAATATAAAGCACACACCTCTGATATAGAAAAACTAGTAAATAGAAAGTATGAAAACTTTAAAAAACTATATCCAGAATATAAAGACTATAATCACCACTTAGGACTTGCAAGTTTTAATATAAATGAAGATGTAAAAGATATGGCATTGGAAAATAATGTAATACTTTTACAAAGAAAAGGCGATATTATAGAAACTATTGTACCTTCACTATAAAATTATTTTATTACGCCCCGACTAAAGTCGTGGGTTCCCTTTCTCGTTCCATCGTCTCGGATATGAGGAGCCTTTATTTGACAGATTTATTACTTTATATCTATCTCGATTTTGGATATATTTTGAAGCTTTTTAAATCCCTTATCAAATGTAATTAATTTACAATTGTTTGCTTCACAAAAAGCTAAATGAAATATATCAAATGAACTAGCAAATAATTTTGTTTTTTCTATAATATCAACTATTCTTGTACTCGTATTTTTATTATTAGCTTTTACATATTGAGATAAATATTTTAAATTTTGTTCTATAATATTTTCATCTTCTTTTAACTTTTTAGATGTAAAAGCAAATTCACAAAGTATTAGTTCAGATAGTATTATACTTTTATTTAAAACCGCTTTTTCAAATAATTTTACTGATATATTTTGTTGTTCAGTATCATCAATATTATTACATAAAGCATAAATTAATACATTTGTATCAAAAAAGACCATCATCTATCATCTCTGCATCTGTATTTGTTACTAAATCCATTGTTGCCATCACTTTATTATTTGATTGACTCCTTAGTCTTCTAAATTCTTCAAGTTGAGATTTGACATCATCATCTTTCTTTGTAGTGTTATTCATACTATCATGATACATCACCACAAATCTAGCATTGCTAGTTTGTTGTAATTCTTGATACTGTTGTGGTATATGTACAATACCATTTTCAATAGGTGCTTCAAATTCAACTGCATACATTTTGGAATCCTTTATATTAGATAAAATAATTTTATCTAAAATATTATATTTGTTTGATTAAAAATTTTTCACTCGCTCCCATCAAAGCTTTTATAAAAACAATAAATCTAACTTTTCACTAAATATTAGATATAATAGATAAAATTAAAAACATAAAGAGTATATTATGGTAACACAAGATCAATTAGCACAAGCGATACTTGAATTAAAATCATCACAAGAACAAATGAGTTTAAGACTAGAAAAATCACAAGAAAAATCAGACAGAAGACTTGATAAAGTTACTAAAATGCTTGGGAATATGGGTAATAATCAAGGAGATGTAGCAGAAGAATTTTTTTATAATTCTTTAGAATCTAAACCTAACCTAGCAGGAATAAACTATGACTTTATTGATAAAAATATTACAAGAAGTAAAAAAGGTCTAAGAGATGAATTTGATATAGTTTTAGTCAATGGCAAAGATATAGCTATAATAGAAACAAAATATAAAGCACACACCTCTGATATAGAAAAACTAGTAAATAGAAAGTATGAAAACTTTAAAAAACTATATCCAGAATATAAAGACTATAATCACCACTTAGGACTTGCAAGTTTTAATATAAATGAAGATGTAAAAGATATGGCATTGGAAAATAATGTAATACTTTTACAAAGAAAAGGCGATATTATAGAAACTATTGTACCTTCACTATAAAATTATTTTATTACGCCCCGACTAAAGTCGTGGGTTCCCTTTCTCGCTCCATCGTCTCGGATGGAAACTAGAAAAAATGATTTTAAATCTTAGAGATTCTTACGAAATATTTATAGCAACAGAAAAGCTAGATGATGAATTAAATTATCTCTCTAAAAAAGGAAAAAAATGGCATCTTTTGAACAACATGTAAGTGGCGCAGTTATAACTTCTGGAGTGGTAGTCACTCCATTGTATTCAGCTGGTATAGTAGATATGAATCAATCCTTAGCACTTCTAGCTTTTGGAATAATAGGTGGTGTATTACCTGATATGGATTCTGACAATTCACGACCTGTACAGATATCTTTTAGAATATTATCTATATTTTTACCTTTAATTGCAGTTTTAAGTCTAGCAAATAGCCAGTCCGTTCTTAGTATACTAGGGTTTTGGGCTGTTTCATCTTTGATTCTTCATTTTGTAGTATTTAGATCTTTTTTAAATATGACTGTTCATAGAGGGGTATTTCACTCTGTACCTATGGGGCTTTTGCTTGGGTATTTGTTTATAGTGTTGTTTAGAGATATTATGAAATATGATGAGTTGTTTGCTGTGCTTTGTGGAATATTTGTATTTATAGGGTTTATTGTACATCTGCTTATGGATGAATTGATAAGTTTAAATGCCTTGGGTTTGAGTATTAAAAAGTCATTTGGCACTGCTTTAAAGTTTTATGATAAAAACAATCTTTATGGTACTGGTATAATATATCTTGCTATTTTAGCTTTGATTTTTCTATATCCTATTGAGTTTGATATATTTGTAGAGATCTTTGAATCATTTGAAAATATAAAACTATAGGGCACTTATAATAAACAGGTTATCATAACACAAGTTTTTATATTGATTTAGTAATTTTAATTAAAAAACAGACATAAAGATGTCAAATACTAACTTTATGTTTTATTATTTGGGACTACTTATAATTAATATGGAATTGGATAAAATCATCTAAAGTAAAGGAAGTAATAACCATGGCAAAATATATAATGTTTGATATAAAAACAACAAATACTGAAGTTCATAGTAGTACCAAATATGAATCTAGATTTTGATATGAGAAGTTTAAATAAAAACCTATACATAACATACTCAAAGCAAAAGCTAAGAGACTTAAAAAAAAGCAACTTTATCAAACCTTTAGATAAAGTAATAAGACTTGATACATTAATAATAGAACTTTTTGAGAGTAAAAGCTTTGAAATAATTATTGATGATATTATTGGTTCATCTATTATTTATAAAATAATTCAAGATAATAATATCAAATACTTTTCTTATCTTGATAGTGATGCTACTAGTTTAAATACTATTTATACTTTTTTGCTTAAATGTAAAAGAAATGATGTTAAATTTGACAGTTTACTTACTGATGAAAAATTGGATGCAATTACTAATATAAATAAAACATATCAAGAGTATAAACATAAAAACAACTTAGTAGATATTTCAGATATTTAACATAGAGTATATTCTAAATGGGATGATTTATTTGTAAATAATTTTAACAATGTTTTTATAGATGATTTTAAAATAGAAGATATTAGTTTTATTAAGTCAAAAAAACAAGATCAAATTTTAGATAAGTTATCGCAATATAAACAGATACCAAAAGAGATAAAGACTACAAATAAAACAACTATTATAAAACCATCAAATGAAGTGTTCGATAATATTGATGAAGTAAAAACAGCTATTAAAATAGCAAGAAAACTTTTAGAGGATGGTGAAAATTCTGATGATATACTTATAGTAGCTTCTGATATACAAGAGTATGCACCAATTTATAAGCTATTTTTAGATGAATATGAGATCAAAGGGTATAGTTCAATTGGTACACCACTTAGCTCTTTTTTTAATAGTAATAATCAACAGGTACAAATAGCACTAAACAACTATAATTCTAAAATACAATCACTTGAAACACTTTATAATAAATTAGGTTTAGAATTAAAAGATACTACAAAACAAAATATAAAATCATCTATTTCAATACTAGATAATAAAATAGGTATAGAACTAACAGAACCAAATCAAATAGTAGGACTTAGCAAAAAATATAAACATACCATCTTTATAGGCACAGATATCAATCACTTTCCACCTAAAAGTAATGATAATTTTCTTTATAGTTATGATGATGATTTAAAATACTTTTATGCAAACAACTACTTCACAAGTTCTGCTACTCAATTAAACGAACTAAAAAGATTAAGTGAAAATCTATATATAATCACCGCTTCATATAGTGGTAAAAGAGAATTAACTCAATCAATTTTAATAGATAATAAGTTTGATGATACCATAAATATAAGTAAAATAAAAACTAAAAATGATATAGCACTACAAAATCAATCAACTATAAAAATAGATAAAAAATTTTATACCAATATTCAAGTAGATGGTATCAAAGCTACTCATCTATCTGCATCTCAAATCAATAGTTATTTAGCTTGTCCATTAAGGTACCTATACTCAAATAAAATAAAAGTACAATCTCCAAGTCAAAATGAAGAGGGATTTGATGTGATGGAGCAAGGTAGTTTGATGCATCTTTGTTATGAGCTATTTGGTAAAAAAATAAAAGAAAATCATATCACAGATACCGATCAAGAATATCTGTATAATATCATGTATGAAGTCTCTATTGAAGCTTATAATCATAAAGATACAGTAGAGCCACGAGGAAAAGATAAACTTGTAAAAAATATACATCATAAAATATTTTTAAGTAGTTTGCAAGCAGGGCTAAAAGATGATAGAGATGCTGGACTTTTGGCTAAGTTTGTTGACTATTATATGTAAGCACCTAGCAAACAGCACCTAAAAACTTTCAAAACTATCTATAAAATAATAGATAAAATCTTCCTAAAAGTCCTTATTTATGGTATAATACACCATGAGTAAACAAGACAAATCAATG
>JAYEJC010000093.1:0-1583 GCA_034660335.1 Campylobacterota bacterium | reverse complement strand
TATGAAAATAAATCTACACTATTAAGTAATATTGATTATCTTTTAATAATCATATTATCAAAAAGTTACACTATAATTACGATTATGAATAATTTTACAAATATATTAAGAGAACATCATTTAAAAGCTACTCCACAAAGATTAGCTATGCTAGAATCAATAGATTATTATGGGCATATAAATATTGATAAACTTTATGAAGATATCAAAAAAAAGTTTAGCTCTATCTCATTGGCAACAGTATATAAAAATATAAATGCTATGACAAAAAATATGCTTCTGTTTGAAGTTAAACTTCCAAATGAAAAATCGGTATACGAGATAGTCAAAGAGAAACACTCCCATCTTTTATGCGAATCGTGTGGTGTGGTTGTTGATATTGATATTGATATCGATACTACAATAGAAAAAATAGAAAACAACAATAATTTTCAAATCAAACAAACAGATATCGTATTTTCTGGTGTTTGTAAGGATTGTATCAAATAATATAATATATACTACAGTTTAAGCTAATCTCTAAAGGATAATAGATGATAAAGATATTTTTTACTGTAGTGTTGTTGTATATCAATACATATGCGTTAAGCCTAAGTAGTGATGATAAATACAAACTATTTCAAGGTGAAAAATACTCAATAACATTTACATCTGATTATGAAAATGAAGCTATATATATCAAAAAAAATATCGATGATTTTTTAGAACACAATGACAGAAGTTTTGGCTATAGTTTTGATGATAAAATAAAAATAGTTTTAATCTCAAATAATATCCAAGTGCCAAATGCTTTTTCTACTCAGGTTCCTTATAACTTAGGGGTCTATTTCAACGGTGGAAGTGGTATGAATGAGTACTTTTCAAATAGCTCATGGCTAACTACTCTTTTGACTCATGAGATGATACACAACTACCAAACAAATGCAAAAAAATCAGAAATATCAAAAACACTCCATAAATATCTAGGCAACAACTATATGCCTGTGTTTGCAGTTGCTCCATTTTTCACTTTGCCAAATTTACTTTTGCCAACAGCAATTTTAGAGGGTGATGCTGTTTTAAATGAATCACTTTATAATAATGGTGGACGACTTTTCAATGGTAGTTTAAATGCTATGAAAAATTCACTGGTATTTAATAATAAAATTACTCCAAGTAGATTTATAAATGACCACTTAGAGTTTCCATATACTACAGAAAAGTATATTGTGGGTGGATTTTATATGCAATATATGGCAAATAAATATGGTGTCGATAAAGTAAATCAATTTTTTTATGAAAACTCAATACACTCAATAAATCCATTTTTATTAAATAGTAGCTATGAGAACCATTTTGGAATTGAGTTTGAACAAAGTATAAGAGATTTTGTTAATTTTACAAAAGATAAATACAAAGGATATAAAGAGCTTAAAAATAAAAATATCCTAGCAAGATCAAAAAGTGAAGTCTATTTTTCTAAAATAGAGAATAATATATACTATATAACTACAGATTTAATAGAGGAAAAAAGATTAAATATTTATGATTTAAATACCAATAGCATTAGATACAATAACACATCTTTGCCAAATGGAAAAGTA
>JAYEJC010000092.1:0-1590 GCA_034660335.1 Campylobacterota bacterium | reverse complement strand
AAATTTATTTTAAACCGTATCAAAAAACAATTAGGTTTTTTAAATGGGGATACATTAGGATTTAATATAGAGTTAATAGAATTAATATTGTTAAATATAGGAGTGTTACTTTGTTAGAATATGCACATGGTGGTGATATAAAGTCATTTGGTAAAAAGGTAAAATGTGAAATAAAAGATAAAAAGTTTAGGAAAATCGATGCATAATATCTCAATATTTGGTACAAGTTCAGATGCAGGAAAATCAACTATCACTTTTGTTATAGGTAAAATATTACAAGAGATAGGGGTAAATGTAACCCCATTTAAAGCACAAAATGTTTCAAATAACTCCCATATAGCAGATGATGGAAGTGAGATAGCAATTGCACAATATTTTCAAGCGGATGTTTTAGGTGTAGAGACGAGCTATCATCTCAATCCTATCCTTTTAAAATCAGGAAAAGGAAATAAAGCAAGTTTAATACTCAATGGTCAAGTTGTAGAAGATAGAGATGTATTAGAATATTATCGCACTCTTGATGGTTTAAAACCTGCTGTTAAAGAGGTATTTGAATATTTAGATAAAAGATATGATTGCGTTATTTGTGAAGGTGCAGGGAGTCCTGTGGAGCTTAATCTTATGGATAAAGATTTATCAAATATTTTTATTGCTAATGAATATAATACAAAGATTATTTTAGTTGCAGATATAGAAAAAGGTGGAGTGTTTGCTTCTATATATGGAGTGTATAATTTACTTCCAAAAAAACTACAAAAGAATGTAATAGGTGTAATTGTAAATAAATTTCGAGGAGATATGACTCTTTTTGATAAAGGGAGAGATATTATTGAAAATGAATTTGGTATTTCAGTTCTTGGAGTGCTACCTTATACCCCTTTTAATCTGGGTTTTGAAGATAGTGCAAGTTTAAAAAACTTTACTCAAGATTGTTCAAAATCTACAAGAAAGGTAGCTGTTATCTCTTATCCATATATGAGTAACTATAATGACTTTGAGCCTTTAATAGCAGATAGTAATACCTGTGTAGAGTTTATAGATACAAATATCTCTCTTGATAGTTATGATTGTATTATTTTACCAGGTAGTAAAATGGTGATAAAAGATTTAAAATGGTTAAAAGCATCTGGACTTTTTACACAAATAGAAGAGCTTGAAAAAAAACAAAAGAACCATATTGTAGGTATTTGTGGTGGGTATCAGATGTTGTTTGAAAATATTATTGATAAAGAGTGTATAGAAGTTGAAAAACCTACACAAGAAAAAGGATTTGGTTTTATTGATGATGATATAGTTTACCAAAAAGAGAAAACTTTAAAAAAAGATGGTGATATTTTTGAAATACACCACGGAATAAGTAAAAAATACCCAAAAGAGTATAAAACTGATAATATCTATGGTACATTTAATCACGGACTTTTTATAGATGATTGGTTTAGAAATCATAAAAAAGAGGTTATTGCAAAGTTTATGGATACTATGAAAGAACATCTTGATATAAAAAGGATTATAAAAAGTGTATCTTGATATTACCATTATTGCTTATAGTTTTAGTCGTACGACTAATCTTGATTACTCATCACTTTATTT
>JAYEJC010000091.1:0-7319 GCA_034660335.1 Campylobacterota bacterium | reverse complement strand
TGTTGATACTAAAGTAGCTGGATTTTTACTAAAAAGGGAGATAGATGCTTTTGCAAAGGCACTTTATAATCCTGTACAGCCTATATGTTTAGTTGTAGGTGGTGCAAAGGTAAGTTCTAAAATAACACTCTTAAATAATATTATCCCAAAAGTTGATAAGATAGTAATTGGTGGTGCTATGAGTAACACTTTCTTAAAATCGATGGGATATGATATGAAAGCTTCACTTGTTGAGAATGACTATATTGAAGAAGCACAGCTAATACTTCAAAATGCAAAAAAGAATAATGTAAATGTATATCTTCCTGTAGATGTAGTAATAACTGACAATATAGAACATCCAATAGATACAAAAATAGTACCATCTCAAGATGTTTTAGAAGGATTTAGTGCTGTAGATATTGGACCTGCATCAGTTAAGCTTTTTGAAGAGGCTATAGGGTTATCAAATACTATTGTATGGAATGGACCTATGGGGATATTTGAGATAGATAGATTTAGTAAAGGTACATTTAGAATAGCTCATGCGATAGCAGATACTTATGCTTATAGTATAGTTGGTGGTGGAGATACTGCAAATGCTGCAGAGAAAGCGGGTGAAAAAGAGAATATTAGCTTCATTAGTACAGGTGGAGGGGCTAGTTTAGAGCTTCTTGAAGGGAAAATACTTCCTGGATTTGAAAATCTTGAAAAAGTAGAGTAGAAGATGGATATAAAAGCTATCGATTTATATCTTCAAAAATTAAAAAGTGGTTCTAAAAATATTGAAGATGTAGATGATGCTGACCTTGCTGATTATCTTGAAACGGTAAAAAGTAAAGATGAAAATAAATTCTTTGATTATCTTAACTCTTTACCTTTAAACTTAAGAGCTCAAACATTTATGGAGCTTCCTACAGCTTTTCAAGTTGATTTGATACTTAGATATGACTCAAAAGGGTTAGCTTTGATACTAGAAGAGCTTCAAAGTGATGATGCTACCGACCTTTTTATAGCAATTACTAAAGTAAATAAAACAAAAGAGGAAGAAGTTTTTCTTCTTCTTAGTGACCAAACTCAAAAGACTATAGAAAAACTTATATCTTATGATGATAATGAAGCTGGCTCTTTGATGCAAACAGAAGTTTTTAAAGTAAGTGCTACAAGAACAGTACAGTATGCTATAGAAAAATTAGCACGACTTAAAAAAGATGGTATGGGAACAGTTCAAAATATTTTTATAACTGATGAAAAGTCAAGGTTTATTAAATCAATCGCAATTGATGATTTAATACTTGAAGATAAAGACTTAAGATTTGAAGAGATATTAGGTAAGTATAGTGATGATTATAGTATAATATCCCACGATTCTCTTGATGAGGTTGTAAATATGATTGAAAAGTATGACCTTGTATCTTTAGCAGTTGTTGATAGGATGGGACATCTAATAGGTAGAATAACTCACGATGATGTGATAGATATGATGCAAGATAGTGCTACAAAACAGATATATAATCTAAATAAAATCAATGAAAATGAAGAGATACAAGAGAGTTTCTCAAAAACTACAAAAACAAGAGCTACTTGGCTTACAGTTAATCTTGTAAATGCAGTTATTGCTTCACTTGTGATAAGTATCTTTGAACACACCTTAGAAACTATAGTAGCACTTGCTGTTCTTATGCCAATAGTTGCAAATATGGCAGGTACTGCATCTGTACAAACTATGACTGTTATGGTAAGACAGATGGCACTAGGGGAGATAAGCTTAAGTAATGTTAAACCGATACTAAAAAAAGAGATAAATATGTCACTTCTAAATGGAGTGCTTTTTGGAGTGTTGAGTTTTGGTATTACTCAAATATGGTTTAGTGATATACTTATATCTACTGCTATTGGTTTATCTATGTTTGTAAGTTTTTTAAGTGCAGGGATATTAGGCTCTAGCATACCAATAGTACTTAAAAAACTCAACCTTGACCCAGCAGTAGCTAGTTCTGTTGTTGTTATAACTTTAATTGATATAATTGGTTTTTTTAGTTTTCTATGGTTTGCAGAATTAATAATTCTTTAATTTATTTGTAATCAGTTTGTAATAGCTTTAAAGTATCATATGCTTATAAAACAAAAAGGTTTAGTAAGCATATGGATAATAAACTAATAATAGAAAGCTTAAAAGAGCAAAATAGCTTTTCTAGTAATCAGCACGGTATAGACACTATTACACAAGATAGTAATAGTGGTACTTTAAATAACTATGATATACCACACCGTTACAATAAAATAAAACTTGTTTTATTACCTATAAATAAAAAAAAGTTTTATTTTTATTGGGAGTTTACAAATCAGTTCTTAACTCAAAATATGGTTGAATTAAAAGATATAACATTTCATATAATAGATGAAAATCACAATCTTATTAGTATCATTGATTGTAAAAGTGAATATGGACAATACTTTTATTTAGAAGAGCACGATGTAAAATATATAAAAGTTATAGCTATTTATAAAAAAGGTACTCTATATAAAAAACTTTTAGATTCAAATAGTGTAAAAGTACTAAATGATGAGATAAAACCCCCTTCAGATGATGTTTGGATAGATAAGAAAAAAGGTTTTACAGAAGTTATTAGAGCATCTTTGAGTCACTTTACACTTGGTATGTCATCTAAGAATTATGTAGATGAGTTGGAGAGTTTAAAAGAGTATGATAGATTATCAAAGAAAAGTTACAGTTCACACAACTTAGGAGGTGACAGATGATAAAAGGATATTGGGTACCAGTGCTTCATTCGCATCTTCCATTTGTAAAGCATCCTGAACATGATTACTTTTTAGAGGAGCATTGGCTTTTTGAAGCTATTACGGAGTGTTATATACCACTTCTTAAAAATCTACAAAAATTATATGAAGAAAATATTGATTTTAGGATTACAACATCAGTAACTCCACCATTAGCTCAAATGCTTGATGATACTCATCTTATGGAAAAATATGGTAAATATCTTGATAGACTTATAGAGCTTGGGGTTAAAGAGGTTGAGAGAACAAAAGATGATGATGTTTATAGAGATATAGCAATATACTATAAAAACTTTTTTGAAAAAACAAAAGAATTTTTTGATGGTTTTTTAAAACAAAATGTTCTAAATGGATATAAGTTTTTTAATGATGTTGGGAAATTAGAGGTTATAACTTGTGGTGCAACACACGGTTTTTTACCACTTCTTAGTGTAAATAGAAAAGCAGTTGAAGTACAAATAGAGATAGCTGTAGAATCACATAAAAGACATTTTAATAAACCACCAAAAGGGATATGGCTTCCTGAGTGTGCATATTATGATGGGCTTGATGAGATATTAAAAGATAATGGTATAGAGTTTTTCTTTATGGATTCTCATGGTTTAGTTTATGGTGAGCCTACAGCACTAAATGGAGTATATGCACCTATATATACACAAAATAGTGTTGCTGCATTTGCAAGAGACCCACACTCAGCAAAACAAGTATGGAGTTCAAAAGAGGGTTATCCAGGAGATTTTAACTATAGAGACTTTTATAGAGATATTGGATATGACCTTGATTATGATTATATAAAAGATTATATAGACCCAGATGGTTCAAGAGTATTTACAGGATTCAAGTACCATAAAGTTACAGGAGATAGTGACTTTAAAGAGGTTTATGACCCTAAAGTTGCTATGGATACTACAGTTTCGCATGCGAAAGATTTTCATTTTAATAGGGAAAAACAGTTTGAGTATCTAGGGCAGAATATGGATAGAACACCTATGGTGGTATCACCTTATGATGCAGAGCTTTTTGGTCACTGGTGGTTTGAGGGACCTCAGTTTTTATATAATGTATTTAAAGAGATTAATAAACATAAAGTTATAAAAGCTGTTACACCAAACGAGTATTTGAGTATGTATAGTAAAAATCAAGTGGTAAATCCTAGTGCTTCATCGTGGGGTGATGAGGGGTATTATGATGTGTGGCTAAATGAGACAAATGCTTGGATATATAGACACCTTCACAATATGGCAGATGAGATGGTATATCTTGCAAATGAACATAAAGATGAAAATGATTTTGGTAAAATACGAGTACTAAATCAAATGGCAAGAGAGCTTTTACTAGCCCAAAGTAGTGACTGGGCATTTTTGATGACAACAAAAACAGCCATAGAGTATAGTGAGCAAAGAACAAAAGAGCATATTCACAACTTTAATAAACTTCAAGAGATGATAGAGAGTTATATAGATTTTGAATTTCTTGAAAAACTAGAGTATAAAAATTCTATATTTGAATTTCTTGATTTTAGAATATATTGCACTAGCTATTAAAGAGATGATATGTTTAACAAGATAAAAATGAAAATAACCAAACTTTTTAAAAAACAGGAAAATATCTCTGAAAAGTTTGAAAATGTTCATAAAAAACTTGAACACAAAAAATCGTTACTAAAAGATAAAAAAGATACAGAATCTTTAAAAGAAAAAAAAGTATTAGATGACCTTATCTCACGAACTAAAGAGCTTATCCATAAATAGTGTATTGTAACTAAAGTGTATCTTTTATTTTGTATAATGTTAAAAATCAACGTTCAAGGAGAGTGTATGGGTAAGTCTTATGAAAAAAAAATAGATAAAATACAAAATGATTTCAAAGATATTTTTAAGGTTTTAATAAAAGAGAATAATCTAATAGTAGATATAATTCAAAATTGTTCAAAGCAAAATGTAAAAGATGCGAAAAACGCCTTAAGTATTGACAACACAACAGAAGCAATAGAAAAAATAGATAAAACTATCACAGAACTATTGTCTTTAAATGATATAGATGAAAAAGATATAAAACAACTTGCAAAACATCTAAAAATAAATAGTGATATCTTAAAAATATCAAAAAACACAAGAGTGGTAGTCTCAAAACTAGAGCTTTGTTGTGATGAGATAGAAGATAAAAATATCAAAAAAAATGTACTTAAAATATACAACAACATTATCAAAGTTTTAAATACTCTTATAGATATCCTAGAGCTTGATGATGAAGATGAGATAAGTGATGCTTATGATGATATAGTTATAATAGATTCTAAGATAGACTCAATATATGAAGATATAAATAAATATATACTCAAAAAATCTGATAAAAAAGATGATTATAGTGATATTATGATTATGATAAGAAAAACAGAAAAGTTATCTTCAAGGGCTGTTTCTATAGCTTCTTTAATAAAGTTTTGTTATTAAAATAAAATTATAGGGCACCTCTAAAATATAAAAAAAGGCAAGTAAAATCTTGCCTTTTTTTATTTATTTTAAATATCTTCAAAGGCTTATAAAACCTCCAAAGATATATCATAACTATTTGATTCTTTTAGATTATATATAAATCCTATAGTTACACCTTGATTTGTGATATCTACACCTTGTTCACTTTGACTTATTGTATTTAGTGAGCTTATATATATCTTTTTGATATTTTTTGTATTAAACTTTAATGTTCTTTTTAAATAGCTATCATTTATAATAAGAGTATCTGCTATTACTTCAAGATTTGAGTATTGTTTATCTGTTTCTAGGTATGCTGCATTGAATGTTACTTTTTCTATATTTGCAAAGTGGAGATTCCACTCTTGGATATAGTTTAGGTTCTCTTTATACTTTGAGTTTATAGATGTTATTAAAGATACTTTGTTTTTTTTGAAACTATATGATTTATCTAAAATAGTATCATATTTTGTATCCAAATATACCCCACCTTCCCTTTTTAATTTCACTTGTTCTTTTGATGATCTATTTACTTCAAAAGCTTGATTGGTAAAATCTCCTAGCTCTTTGAAGATATTTTTAGCAAACTGTTCTAATGTTATATTAGTAGGTACTATATGATCGATTGCTGATTTTTTTAGATACCAGTCATAATCTAAACTTATCTCTTGAGATACTGTAAGCATATTATCGTGGATAGTTTTTATACCACTTGAGCTTTTTTGTTCATCTTCTACCTCTATGTTTTCATGATACGCTTCTTTATATCTTGTGAGTGTATTTTGAAGATTGTAGTTGTTTTTTATAAGGTCAAGCTCAAATATCTGCCCACCATTTTTAGAGCTTATGATAGTAAGAAATTCATCATTTACAAACTTATATTCATCATAACCATTTAGATCGATATCTAACCTCTCTTTTTTATTATCTAAAATCTTTTCACACTCTATTATATATTTATAAGCATTGTCTCTTAGATTTGGAAGATAGATACCTCCAAATACACCATGCCAAAGTACATCGTTGCATTGTGCTTTATAAAGGGCTTCTTTATAAGCTTTGTTGTCTATTTGTTTTTTTGAGAGTTCTAAAACTCTTTTATGTATCCAGTTGCTCTCTTGATATTTTGTAAAGAAGTTTTTCCAAGTACCACCTCTTAAGAATTTTAGATTAGATTCATCCTCTTTTAACATTTTTTCTAGTTTTATTGTATCATCTGCTTTTAGTGACCACTCACCCATCTCAAAATATGATACAGTTTGTAGATATGTAAGAGCTATAGGTTTATTTGAATTGTAGTACTCTTTAAATGTTTGCACCTCTATATTTTTATCTTCAAGAGTTTGTGTAAAAAACTCTTCTAACCATTTTTTTTCATATACTGTTTCATAAGTATTTGGCCAGATACCAAACTTCTCACCATCATCAAATATAATAGCTGCATTTTTACTTGAGTCATTTTGCATATCAGTTATGAGTTTATTTGTATCTTCTAGAGAGTAAAAAGGGATTGCATATCTTAGCTCTTGATTTATAGGAAAGAGTCCTATTTTTTCACCACCATCTTCTGTTAAGAAGTAACCATTTGTAGTAGTTGTCTGGGTATCTAATCCACTTGTTTTGATATGATAATCATCCACCATCACATACTCTATACCACAAGCTTTTATATCTTTGATGATGCTATTATCCCATACTCTTTCAGTGAGCCAAAGCCCTTTTGGTGTTTGAGAAAAGTGTTTTTTGATATAGTTGTTTAGTTTTTTTATCTGTGCTACTCTATCTTTTGAAGGTATTGAAGCTAGTACAGGCTCATAAAATCCTCCACTAAAAAACTCTATTTGAGATGATAGTTTTTTTATCAAAGCAAAAAGTTCGGTATCGTTTTTCTCTATAAATTCAAATAGTGAACCACTAAAATGAACAGAACATTTAAAATCTGGAAACTTTTCAAGTGTTTCAAAGAATGGTTTATAAGACTTCTCTATAGCATCATAAATAACCCAATCAAAGTTATCAATTGGTTGGTGGCAGTGTATCCCAAAAAGTAGTGATGTTTTCATA
>JAYEJC010000090.1:0-23309 GCA_034660335.1 Campylobacterota bacterium | reverse complement strand
GATTGCATATAAAACATACTTAGTGGTGTAAGCATAATATCTTCCATACTATATTTAACATTATTATTTTTATTTTTTCTCTCATCTGGTAATTTTTCAATATTTTCTTTAAATATATCTAGCATTTTAGATAATATTTTTGGATTTTTTACTAACATAATACACTCCTTATTATAAGTATATATTATATCTAAAGAGTAGTTAAAAAATGCTTTAAAGTACTACAAATACTGACTTTATAAAGGATTTGTTTATTGAAATATTTTTGGAATTAATTAGGAATTTAATTTGTATTTTATGTGAGATTTAAACAATTAGAATTGCTGTTGGCTTGGGTTTTTTATTGACTTATATTTTGTAATTTAGTATAATTAAATAGATATGAAGGATTGGTTATGAAAAAAATATTTTTAATTGTGGTTTTTATTAGTTCTATAACAAATGCAAATGATATATCACTATTAGATATTAAGACATTAATAGTACAAAATGGAAAAGCTATAGAACAAAATGGTAAAAAAATAGAGCTTATGGAAATGAAACTTGAATTAACTAAAAAAGAGATAGATAAAAGATTTGATTTCTTACAGAATATTGTCTATTTAGTACTAGCAGCTGTATTTGGTGTACCACTATATTTAGATAGTAGAAGAAGTAAAAATGATGAAGAGTTAGCAAAAGCAAAAGATAAAATAAAAGAGATTACATTGGTTCTTAAAGAGTTAGCACAAGATGATCCTAAAATTAAAAGGTCAATAGATATGGTAGGATTGTAGATACTAAAAAAGGAGAAGTTTATGAAAAAAATATTAATTATATTGTTATTTATCTATAGTGTGATGAATGCAGATGATACAAAACAAATTTTAAATGAGATAAAGCAGTTAAGAATAGATATGAATAAAAGATTTGAGCAAGTTGATAAAAGATTTGAGCAAGTTGATAAAAGATTTGAATCAATACAATCAAATATGGATAAAAGATTTGAGCAAGTTGATAAAAGATTTGATTTTATGCAAAATATATTGTATGCACTTATGGGCTTGATATTTGCATCACCTTTTATAGCAATTTATCTAAGAGACAAAAGAGAATTAGAAGAAAAAAAATATTTTGATGATATTAAATCTATGCTATTTGTTTTTAGAGAGCAAGCACAAGATGATGAAAAACTAGCAAAATCACTGAGGGCTGCAGGATTACTTTAAAGGGCACCTCTAAAATTTATACCGTAAAAGAGATCACTAATAAAAAACCATAGTTTAAAGCTATGGTTTTTTTATGGAAAGATGGGTTTATATTAATCTAATATTAAGAATTGGTATGTCATACTTTCAAAAGTTTAGGAGGAGGTTTATGAAAATGAACAGTTCAGTACCTAGTGATATTTTAAAAATACAAAAAAAGCTTTGTGAATTTGAAAAAGATAGTAGAAATTATAAAAAATATAAAAAGATACTAGCAAAACATATCAAAAATCACAATATGAAAAAACGAGTAAATAGTAATATAAAAACAATAGAGAAAATAAAAGAGCTAGAATCTGATTTAATCTAATCTTAAGAATTGTTACTCTATAATTTTAAAAGATATAGGTATCGATTGATACCGAAGGGTGTAAGTCCCTATGCTTGAAGAGAATTTAATACTTGACAAGAATGTATATCGGGCTGTGATTTATAATCACAATGTGTCATAATATTTTAAAAGGATAAATTATGAGAATTAATACAAATATTGCGTCATTAAACGCACAAGAAAACTCAGCAAATACAAACAAAACACAAACTTCGTCTTTAGAAAAACTTTCTTCAGGTCTTAGAATTAATAAAGCAGCAGATGATGCATCTGGTCTTGCGATTGCAGATAAGCTTAGAACTCAAGCTTCTTCTATGTCTCAAGGTATCTCAAATGCAAACTCTGCTTCAGCTATGATTCAAATAGCAGATAAAGCTATGTCTGAGCAATCAAATATCTTAGATACAGTAAAAACAAAACTTATCCAAGCTGGTACATCTACAACAAGTGAAGATGGTAGAGATGCTATTAGAAAAGATGTTCAAAAACTTTTAGAGCAGTTTGATAATATCGCTTCAACTACAAACTACAATGGTACTACACTACTACAACAAAGTGCAGATGATACAGCTACTGCTGATACATTTACATTTCAACTAGGTGAGACATCTGATGTAGATGTAAATATGACTCAAGGTGTTGCATCAAATACTGATAAATTAGGTGGTGGTACAGGTGAATTTGGAGCTACTTCAATCAATAGTTCTGTTGGATTTGCTGATATTAATACTGCAAATAGTGTTGGTGGTACACAGTATGGAGCTGGTCTAATGACAGATAACAATATCGATACTTTTGGTGCACAACAAATCAATAGTTCATCTGTTGTTGAGATACAAGCTGTAAATGTATCAGGTACTGGTGCAAATATTACTGAAACTGCTGATTCTGCAAATCTTATGGATATTACTATATCTGGTGATGTAGGAAAAGTTGCTTTAACTGCTACTGGCGCTACATTTGATATATCTAGTGAGAGTGAAGATGTTCAAGCAGCTGTTATGAAAGTAGTTAGAGAAAATTCAGATGCAAGTATAAATGCAGATGGAGAAGTGTCTCTTGCTTCTGGTAAATCAATAGATTTATCAAATATTAACTTTTCTGCTTTAAATATAGAAACAGGAGCTGCAGCTTCAACTGCAACAATTGCTTTAAATGATGGTGGTAGTGCTTCTGTAAAAACATTTACAATAGAGAATAATTATGGTCAAAATCAACTTGATGCAGGTACAGATAGATCAGAAGTAACAGGTACAAGTGGTCAGTTAAATATCGCTACTACTTTAGCAGCAACTAGTTCTATGGTTACAAGTGGTTCATTACTTTCTGATCTAAAAGAGCTTCAAGAGGGTGAATTGACTTCTGAAAAAGCAAATGAATTTATGGCAGTTATCGATACAGCACTTACTCAACTAAATGGCGTAAGATCTGACTTTGGTTCTACTCAAAATCAACTTGAATCAAGTATTAGAAATATGCAAACTACGCATACAAATCTTAAAAATGCTGAATCGGTGATTAGAGATGTTGATTATGCTGAAGAGTCTGCAGCATTTAATAAACAAAATATCATTGCACAAGCTGGTACATATGCTATGTCTCAAGCAAACTCAATGGCACAGAATGTACAAAAACTTCTTCAATAGTAGTTTTTGATATTGTATTAATTAATATACATTTTAACAATAACAACCATAAGCTTAGGGGATTTCCCCTAAGCTTTTTTTATGTCTATACTATGTATAATATGAGATGAGAAATATAGAAAATAAAGCAATAGAAACATATAGAAAAAACATAGCATACTTTGATCAGTATTTTGAAAATATATCAAATAAAATCTCTAGTTTTCAAAGTGAAGTATCAGCGGGTATTCATACAGAGAGATGGACTTTGGAGTATAAAGATGATAGCTATTTTGATATCTATGATACTGTAAACAATCGTTTTTTTTATAATACAGACTCAATCAAAGATGCTGTAGATCAAGCAAAAAATATCACCTTTGATGATGCTAATAGTTTTGACAATCTTATCAATATAAATTTACCAAGTCAAACAAAATTACCTGAAAACATCTCAAACTCTGGGGTATCTTATTTTGTTCCTTTGTATAGCTACTTCAATAAATACAAGAAAGAGAAAAAAGTCTATAAAAAAATAGAAAAGTATATCTTTGTAGGTACAGGCTTAGGGCTTCATATCACAACTATCGCAAATAGACTAAAATCAAAAGCTTATATGATAATAGAGCCAAATATAGAGATATTTATATTGTCATTGTTTACTACAGATTATACTATTCTTCAAGAAAATCCAAAAAACTTATTTTTTTCTATAGCTGATAATGATGAGCAATTTTCAAATCAATTTTTAGATTTTTATCAGAAATATAGTGTTTTGAATTATACTTTTAAATTTTCTACTATCACTACTGGTTATGAGTATTATTATAATAAAATAGGAAATATTCTTACCAAACAAGATCCTCTTATGTTCCCTTTTAGTGCTATACTTGAGGTTGCAAAAAGAGATATAAATTCACTTTCAAATCATTATAATTTCATATCTTATGATAAAGAGATACTAAAAAATCATAAAGTATCTATAGTCTCCCCTGGTCCATCGCTTGATAAATCAATTGATTGGTTATCAAAGAATCAAGATGATGTTTTGATAATAGCATATGCTGCATCACTCAAAAAGCTAGAAAAACATAGTATCAAGCCAGATATTATAACATCTATGGATTCTAGTGAAGTGATATTAAATCAATTTGATCTTCAAAATAGAGATTTTTATAAAAACTCTATATTCTTGTGCTCTTCAAGTACAAACAAAAAAGTGCTTGAGTTATTTGATAAGCAAAATATATTTATGTTTGAGACTATTTTAAATATAGCATATAAGGATATGGAGCCACTGGTTGGTGGAAGTATAGGGGAGATCACATATGCACTTTCTTTACTCTTAGGTGGTGAAGAGATATATCTTTTTGGTACTGATTTGGCTGTTGATCAAGATAGTGGTGCTACACATATATCTGAGCATATACATTCACAAGAGAAAAGCTTAAATAAAAAAGAGCTTGATAGTGTAGATACGATTAGGTATGATGATTTAGTAGAGGTAGAGGGGAACTTTGAACAGAAAGTACTCACTACTAGACAGTGGTCAAATACTAGAGAATTTTACAACTACTATACTGCAAAATACAAAAAAGACCAAAGGGTATTTAATACATCTGATGGAGTAAGTTTTGATGAAGTTGCACCTATAAGATGTGATGAAATAGATATAGATAAAATAGATATTGATAAAGTAAAACTACACAATGAATTAATAAGCTCTTTTAAAAATAGCTCAAAAACAACACTTGATATAAATGAACTAGAAGATATGAAAGATGATATCAAAAAAGTAGAACAAATAGAACTATTGATAAAAAAATACAAGAAAAAAAGCTTCAAAGAATACAAAGTGTTCAATCATACTAGACTAGGATTGCTAATAGATACATTGACCCTAATAGATAGAATGAACTATAAGTATCTAAAAAATGTACTAGATCAGTATATACTAAGTACAGATAAAGTGATAAATGATTTTTTTAGTCATAATATAGAGTTCAAATCAAATAAAAAACATATCACAGCTATAAATCAATACTGGATTATGCCATTTGAAAAAACAATCAAAGAGGCTAGAGGTTTTATGCAAGAAGTGATAGATGGATAATATGGAAAATATTCAAAATAGAGCTTTAGAGACATTTCTTGAAAACTTAAAGTTTTTAGAAAAAAATAATAAAGTTTTATACGATAGAATAAATGCCTTGAGCAATGCAATTGAGACAAATGAATATAAAGAGAGGTATCATCTAGAGTATATAAAAGAGGATGAAGAGTTTGATATATATGATACAGTAACTACTAGTTATGTTTATAACAGAAAACCAAATGAGTTTATAAAAAAAGCAGTTTTAGAGTCTAATTTTGATAAAAAATCAACACTTGATCTATTGCTTCCGAAAATGTATAATCAAAATAAACCACCATATATAGATGACACTCAAAATCAACTAACAAGAACGACAAATCTTTGTGCATCTGAGGTGTTTGATTATATAAAACTATTTCAAAAATCAACAGTATACAAAGGCAAAAAGTTCAAATACTTTGAGAAGTTTGTATTTGCAGGGGTATTGTTAGGAACTCATATAGAGAAAATAGTAGATAAGTTAAATCTTGGCTTTATATTTTTATATGAGTATAATATAGAGATATTTAGACTATCTTTATTTACTACAAATTATAATAAATTATCAAAAAAGTCACATATTTATTTGAGTGTTATGGAAGATAAGGAACAATTAGAAAATACAATTCACAATTTTTTTCACTATGCTTTTAGGTCAAACTACTTAGTAAAGTACTATTGTACAAACTACAATATAAATGACTTTTTTGATAGAGTTTTGTCTGTCACATCCCAAAAAACACCATTTGCATATACTCACTGGAAGATGCTTATATCTATGCTTGAGCCATCTATAAAACATATGCTCAAGTACCCAACACTACAGACAAATAATCCAACAGATATTTTAAGTACCCAATCTGTACTTATACTAGCTGCTGGTCCATCTTTTGGAAAAAATATAGAGTGGATTAAAAAAAATCAAAATAAATTTTTCATCATAGCAATTGGGGCAGTAGTCAAAAGGCTAATAGATGAAGATATAAAGATAGATATGATCACAAATGTAGATGGGGATGAGATACTAAAAGGTCAATTTCCAGATGAGATAAAAGATGAGATAAAAGATATACCTTTTTTAGCAGCACCAAATACATATGATAAGATTATAGAGATGTTTGATGAACAAAATGTTATCTTATATGAAGCTATGAGTGGATACAAACACAACTCTTTTTTGGTACAAGGTTACTCTGTAGGTGAGGTGACTTTAAATCTTGCACATGTTTTAGGAGCAAGAGAGATTTATCTTTTGGGTTCTGATCTAGCACTTGACCAAGAAACAGGAAGAAGTCATGCTGATGGTCACGATAATCTATCGGCTGTTGATATTACAGATACCAAAAAAGAGCATAACTCTGCTATGAAAACTGGAAACTACACACTTAGTAAATCAACACTTTTAGCAAAAGGCAACTTCACTGATACTGTTGTGACAAATGTGATATTTGAAAAATCAATCATAGCTTATGCTGTAGTTTTAAAAAGAATTCACGATGACTCACCTCAAACTAAAGTATACAATCTAAACGATGGTGCATATTTTGATGGTGCTATTCCTCTTCATATAGAAGATGTAGTTGTGAGTGAAAATCAATCAGTTGTCACAAAAAAGAGACTATTTGATGAGCTTCAAGAGTATTTGAGTATAGGATTTACAGATGCTGAGAAGTTAGATTTTAAAGGGAGTGTAGAGTATATAGATAATCTTATAGTTTTTATAAAAGAGCTACAAAAGTTAAAAGTAAAAAGCTATATGGAGTTCAATACCCAAAGAGATGAGATACTAGTATATGTAAAGAAAGATTTTAAAAAATATGAGAGATTTTATCTTGATAGGATGTTTATAAACTATATCTTTATGACTGAGCCATATATTGGATATCAGTTTAATGACAAAGAGTTAAAAAATGAAGCCAACTATATAAAAAAAGTGAAAAAGATATGGTGTAGTCATATGCTTGAATTAGCCTATAAATATAAAGATATTGTTAAAGAGATATATTAATTCAAAAAGGGGTATTTGATGAAGTTTTTAGATGTTAAAACTGATTTTGCTTTTAAAAATGCAGGTAGATTAGAATATGTACCAAGTAATTTAAACGAAGAGATTCAAACAGCATTAGAGGTTGTAAATGAAGCGAACTTATCAAAAGACGAATTAGAAGCACAACATAAACGAAAAGAGTTTATATCTATACAGAAATTATCTATATTAAAAGCAAAAGAGGATGGATTGCAACAAGGTATAGAAGAAGGGATAGAAAAAGGTATAGAAAAAGGTATAATGCAGGGTATAGAGCAAGAAAAATTAACCATAGCAAAAAAATCACTATTACAAGGTATAGATAAAGAAACTATATCTTTGATTACTAATATACCTGTCTCAATGATAGAGAAACTAAAACTACAACTAACACAATAATCTAATATTAAGAAATGATATGTATAATATTTCAAATATAAGGCAAAGATGTGATTGATACAAAAATAAATAAAATATTGATAAATGTTTTAACAGATGGTGATATAAACCTACCAAATACTGAAAAATTATTAGATATAATTATAGATGAAATCTATATAAAAAATCAGTATGATTTAGTATCAGTAGACACACAAGAACTAGCAAAAAAGTTAATAGATATTATAAGAAATCAGCCAACAATAGTAAGAGAAAATTTTAGAATCTTACATCTTTTGTTTGGGTTAAGTATTTTGCTTAAGCTAGCCCCAGTTGAGACTATAAAAGATCAATACTATTATCTTTTATCAAAGTTTTTAAATCTTGATGAGTTTTCAAAACAATATAGATTGGTCGCTAGATCTACTACTTTTAAAGATTTTGCTATAGGTACGGCAAAGTATTTTTTTGATGATGAGTTTTATCATAAAATGGAACTAAAAGAACAAGAGAGATCAATATATATGTATTTTTATGCATCAACTTCATATAGTGGATCATCAAAAGAGCATATGGAAAATATGTATCCAGAACTTTATAAAGTATTTTTAAAGGCTATAGAGTTAAAGCAAAGTGATTTAGTTTTTTATCTTTATACACCACTTTTGTATTCACATAATACACTAGCTACAACTCAAGATGAATTGAAACTGTTTAATGATGAAGTTGAAACTAAGCTATCTGAATATATAAAAACTGTTATGATTCCATTTCATAATCTCAAACCAAATAATCAAGTTCAAAAAAAAGATAAAAATAGTAAAATAAAAGTTGCTTTCATACAAGAAAGAATTTTTGAATACTCTATAAATAAAGTATTTAAATCACTCTTAAAAGTGCTACAAGAAAATAAAGATGAGAGATATGAGTTTGTGATACTAGATATCAACTTTGCGGAGCTTAATTCAGCACCCAAAGAGGTTGAAAAGATAAAAGAGTTTGGCTTTAAGTATGTTGATTTGCATAAAAAGTTTGTAGGAGAACAGATACCTTTTTATTCGACTGTTTCAAAAGCTATAGCTATAAGAGAGTATATCATAGATGAGAAATTTGATATCATCATAGGTGGAAATGGACGACCTGAATTTAACTTTTTGTATACTACTAGAACAGTACCCAAACAAATATATTGGTCTCATGGTAATTATAATTATGATTATGATGATATTGATATTCGTATTAAGCATGGGTATATTGGAGATAATGAAGAGATACATAATGGATATAAATTCTTGCAGTTTCCTGATTTTATTGAGAGTAAAGAACTTAATCCTGATACTGAAGCAGAAATGATACTTAAAGAGAAAGAGCTTTATCCAAAAAATAAAATAGTTTTAGGTACTATAGGTAGACTAGTAAAACTTAATAATAGAGATTATTTAAAGCTAATACTAGATATTATGATTAAGTATCCAAATACTATTTATTTGGCTTGTGGTTCTGGTGATAAAAAAAATATTCAAAAAAATATACAAGAATATAATTTAGAAGATAGATGGTTTTTCCCTGGTCAAATAAATCAACATATATATGGTCATATAATAGATATTTTACCAAATACATTTCCAAATAATCAAGGGCTTTCTGCATTAGAAATGGTAGCAAAAGGTAAAATGAATATTCAAAAGATTACATCTCAATTTTCAAAAACTGATTCAGAAGAAAGTGATATTGAGATATATTTACAAAATAATGATTGTAAAATAGATAATATTATAAACGATGACAAATTTAAAATAATGGTTCAAAAATATTTAAAGAATAATTATTTTTCAAATGAAGATATACTAAATGATAAATATATATTACCAACAGTTCTATATGTACCTACAAAATCATTAAAGTCATATAAATTAAAATTAGAGTATTTGATAAATAACTATGAAAATATAAAAGAAGATATAAAATCTTTTTCAATCACCATGGCCAATTCTAGGTGGAGTAATGATGAAAAAACATGTGAAAGGTTTTATGAAATATTAGGTGAAATAGAAAATGGAAATTAACAACTTTATTACAGAGTATACAAATAATTTAAAATTACTTTTAGATAATATTGATAAAAAAGGGATAGAAAAAATTATTTTTGCACTTGAAAAAACAAAAATAAATAAATCAAAAATATACATACTAGGAAATGGTGGAAGTGCTGCAACGGCATCACATATGGTAAATGATTTAGGTGTAGGGTTAAGAAGAAGAGATATATCAAATTTTGATATTATAAGTTTAGCAGATAATACTCCTGTATGTACTGCTATTTCTAATGACATTGGTTATAATAATATATTTTATATGCAATTGAAAGGTTTATTGAAAAAAGAAGATTTAATAATAGCTATTTCATGCAGTGGGAATTCTAAAAATATTTTAAAAGCTGTAGAATATGGAAATACTATTGGATCTACAATTATTGGTTTAACAGGCTTTGATGGCGGTAAACTTAAAAAAGAATCAGATATTAGTTTTCATATAAATACAAAAAAAGGTGAATATGGATTAGTCGAAGATTTACATATGATTTTAGACCATATAATATATTCATACTATATACAAAAAGGATTGCAATGAGTGATAAATATAATATAGATAGTCACAAACTGATTTATCATCCTACTAATGTAGCTCAGTGGTACGAGGCTAAAAATAATTTAAATAAATTAAAAAAGATATATCCAATTTATGTAGAGATAACTCCAATTGGATCTTGCAATCACAGGTGTACATTTTGTTCAGTAGATTATATTGGTTATAAAAGTATTAAGCAAGATAAAATTATACTTGAAAAAAGAATAAGAGAAATGGCAAAACTAGGGATTAAAAGTATTATGTTTGCTGGTGAGGGTGAACCAACACTTTATAAGCCATTAGGAGATATTTTGGATGTTTGTACTGAAGTTGGTATTGATTCTTCTCTTACAACTAACGCAGTTGCAATGAATAATAAGGATATGCATAATTATATCAAAAATTGCAAATGGATTAAAGTAAGTATAAATGCTGGTGATAGAGTGACTTATTCAAAAATACATCAGACTAAAGCAGATGATTTTGATAAAGTTTGTGAAAATTTAGTTTATATGTCTAAAATAAAAAAAGAAAATAACTACCAGTGTACTATTGGTTCTCAAATGTTATTATTGCCAGAAAATAAGGATAGTGTAATCCCATTGGCAATAAAAATGAGAGATGCAGGAGTAGATTATCTTGTGATAAAACCATATACTCAAAGCTTATATGGAACTTCTAGGGAATATGAGGGTTTAAAATATGATGACTTTATGTACTTAGAAAAAGAATTAGCATTTTTAGAAACTGAAAGTTTTAAAATAATTTTTAGAGCAAACACTATGAATAAATTATCTGAAGAAAAACAACCTTATGAAAAATGTTATTCAACACCTTATTTTTGGTCTTATATTATGGCAGATGGTTCAGTGTATGGATGTGGGGCATATTTGGAAAATGATAAGTTTAATTATGGAAATATTAACAAACAGACATTTCAAGAGATTTGGGAAGGTCTAAAAAGAGAAGATGCTATTAAATTTATGAGTAACGACTTAGATATATCAGATTGTAGGAAAAACTGTAGAATGGATGAAATAAATAGATATTTGTGGAATCTTAAAAATCCAAATCCTCATGTAAATTTTATTTAGGGATATATATGTTAAATACAAAAAATATTAGAAATGAAACAATTAAATTATCTTGTCTTACAGGAGCTGGTCATCTTGCACCATCTTTATCTACAGTAGAAATATTAACTATTTTATTTAGAGATTATTTAAATTATAATGTAGATAATGCAAGAGATGAGGAAAGAGATAGGTTTATATTAAGTAAAGGGCATGGTGGATATGCATATTATATAATTCTAAATAAACTTGGATTTTTGCCTGACTATGAACTTGAAAAGTTCAATACAAATGAAGCAACTATTATGGGATGTCTTACTCAAAATTCAAATTATATGATAGAAGCCTCAACTGGCTCTTTAGGTCATGGTTTACCAATTGCAGTTGGTATGGCACAATCTTTTAAAATACAAAATAAAACTAATAAAGTTATTTGTATGATAGGTGATGGGGAGATGCAAGAGGGTAGTAACTTTGAGGCATTGATGTTGGCATATAGATTTAAACTTGATAACCTTTTAGTGATAATTGATGCAAATAATCTACAAGCTATGGGTAGAGTTGAGGATATAGCTTTACCAAATGATATATTATCAAAAGTATTAAGTGGTTTTATAAGTAATAATTATTTTGATATTGATGGACATAACGAAGATGAAATAGCTCACTGTTTTGATAGTTTTTATAATAAAAAGAATGATAATTTTTCAATAATATTTGCAAGAACTATAAAAGGTAAAGGTATAGAATATATTGAACATTCAGATAAGCATCACTTTAGATGCCCTACTTTAGATGGGTATATTTTAAAGGATGAGAATGAGTAATTTAATTTCAAAACAAGAAGTTATGAAAGAAGTATATAGTTACTTTAAAAACGAACAAAGAATGGTTTTACTAGCTGGAGATATGGGTTTTGCTGTACTAGATTTATATTTTAATAACCATGATAACAGGACATTTAATACAGGAATCAATGAGCAAGCTACAGTGGGTATGGCTTCAGGTATGGCTATGACTGGATTAAAACCAATTATTTATTCACAGGTTCCATTTATTAC
This sequence comes from Campylobacterota bacterium, assembly GCA_034660335.1. Taxonomy (GTDB): domain Bacteria; phylum Campylobacterota; class Campylobacteria; order Campylobacterales; family Arcobacteraceae; genus JAIOSF01. The sequence goes on along the minus strand of JAYEJC010000090.1, from coordinate 10,806 downwards.
AATGAGAGCTTTTGAACAATTAAGATATGATGTAAATGAACATAATTTAAATATTAAAATTATTGGAGTTGGTGCAAATAACTATTTTGAGTCTTTAGGGAGAAGTCACTGTATGGATAATGATGATATAGAATTAATCTCAATTTTAAAGAATATTCTTATTCTCTCACCTACAAAAAATAGTTTAGTAGAAGATGTAAAAAGAATGTTTGAATATGATGGACCAGTTTATATGAGATCTTTATAATGAAATATTTAATTTTAGGAAGTAATAGCTTTTCAGGCGGTTCTTTTATTAACCACTTAATTGACAATGAAAAAGATTCCAATATATTTGCAGTTAGTAGATCAAAAGAATATGATTCTTCTTTATTAGCATATAAGAATAATTCAAATAAAAAAAATATAAAATTTTTACAACTTGATTTAAATTATGATTTGGATAAAATAGTTAAGTTAATTTTTAATGAAAAAATAGAATATATTATAAATTTTGCAGCACAAGGTATGGTGGCTCAAAGTTGGGAAAATCCAGAACAATGGATTAATACAAATACTTTAAGCGTAACAAATTTATTAAATAAAATATACAAATTTGATTTTATTAAAAAATTTGTACAAGCTTCTACACCAGAAGTATATGGTCCTTGTAACGATATAAAAGAATCAATGAACTTTCAACCTTCTTCTCCGTATGCAGCCTCAAAAGCGAGTGCTGATTTGATTTTATATAGTTACTTTAGTACACATGGATTTCCTATAAATTATACACGATCTTCCAATGTATATGGTTCTTATCAACAGCTGTATCGGATTATTCCAAAAACAGTTTTAATGATAAAAAAGAATCAAAAATTACAATTACATGGTGGAGGAAAAGTAATACGAAGTTTTATCCATATTGATGATGTCAGTAAAGCTACATTAAAAATTGCAAAAGATGCAAAAGCAGGTGAGATTTATCATTTAAGTGATGATAAAACTATAAGTATATATAATTTGGTTGATATGATATGTAATTTAATGGATAAAAATATAGAAAATCATATTGAAGTGACTGATGATAGGATTGGACAAGATAGTTTGTATCTTATGAAGAATGAAAAACTATTTGAAGATTTTAGTCTTAAACCACAAGTGAAGTTAAAAGATGGAATAAGAGACGTAATTGAATGGATAGAAAATAATTATGAAACTTTAAAAGATTTTCCAGATTACTATATACATAAAAAATAAAGGAATAAAATGGGTAAAGAGATAGACTTAATGGTAAATTATCCTAAATCTAAAAGAGACTTAACAAAAAGACTAGAAGAAAAAACAGTAGCCGATAGAACACTTGCTAGAAAATTTGGAAAAGAATTTTTTGATGGTGATAGAAGTCATGGATATGGTGGATTTTCTTATAATGAAAGATTTTGGGGACCAGTTATTCCTTCATTTGAAGAATATTATGGGTTGGATAAAAACAGTAAAGTTCTTGATATTGGATGTGCAAAAGGATTTATGCTATATGATTTTACTAAGCAGATTCCGGGAATAACAGTAAAAGGGATAGATGTATCAAACTATGCAATAGAAAATGGAAAAGATGAAGTAAAAGAGTATCTTCAAGTTGCCGATGCAAGAAAGTTGCCATTTCCTGATAATAGTTTTGATCTTGTTATATCAGTAACTACACTTCATAACTTAAATAAAGAGGATATGGAAATAGCCTTAAAAGAGATAATGAGAGTAACAAAAAAAGATGCTTTTATAACTTTGGATGCATATAGAAATGATGAAGAAAAGAAAAGAATGGAAGCCTGGAACTTAACAGCACTTACGATGATGCATACTGATGAGTGGAAAGATTTTTTTAATAAGGTGGGATATAGTGGTGATTACTACTGGTTTATCCCATAAAAAATATTTAATGAGTGGGCATGATGGTTCTATAGGAGCTATTATGATTAAAAATAATCCAAATATTAAATCATTTAATATTAAAAATGATGTATCAAATATTAATACATTTTTACATTTGGCGGCATCTATAGAAGATGAAAGAATTATTGAATCAAATATAATATACTTACAAAAAGTGGTTGAATATTGTATTAAAAATAAGATAAAGAATTTTGTTTATTTTTCTTCCGTAAGTGTCTATGGTAGACAAAATAAACTAGATATAAGTGAGTCAAGCTGTGGAAATGAGTTATCACTTTATGCTTCATCAAAATTATTTGCTGAAGCTTATTTAAAAAGTATAGCAAATTTAAATGTCTTAATTATTAGATTACCGGCAGTGTTAACAAATAAAAAAGGCACTTATATATCTTCTTTATTAGTCAAGCTTAAAAACAGTGAAGATATAGTGTTACCAAACTATGAAAAACAATTCAATAACTTTATTGGTGTAGATGATATAATGAACTTTATAGATAGATATGAATTTTATAAAAATTATGAAATTATAAATTTTGCATCAGTTAAATCACAAAGTTTAAAGGATATTGTTTTATTTTTATATGAGTTAATATCTTCTAAGTCAAAAATATATTTTGATGATACACTAAAAAATTTTTATAATTTAAATGTTGATAAATTAACACTAGAATATAAATATATACCTATGAATTATAAAAATAGTTTAGAAAAGTGGGTGGAGATAAATAATGAAAGATAGTGAACTGTACTTAAAACATGAAAAATTAACTCAAGAGATATTTAATGCAAAAAATATGTTGCCATCAAGGTATGTACTAGTATTAACAAACTTATGTAATTTAAGATGCTCATTTTGCTTTCAAGAGAAAAAATACTCAAAAAATAATTTGAATGCAACTGAATGGATAGATATAATAAAGCAATTCCCAGAATATTCAAGAGTAACATTAACAGGAGGAGAACCATTAGTATTTGAAGGATTTAAAGATATATTTCATGAGGTTGCATCAAGATTTGATTGTAACATTATCTCAAATGGAATGTTGTTAACTAAAGAACTTATAGATTTCTTATTGAGTTATAAAAATTTTAAAACACTATCTATCTCTATAGACACAATAGGAAATATAAATAGGGGTGTGACTTCTGAAGAATGGTCTACTTTAAAAGATATGCTTAAGTATTTTATACAAAGAAGAGATAAGCTAAATAAAAATTGTAAACTTGATATAAAAACTACTGTACTTGATGAAAATACAAATGAACTTTATGCGGTTCATAAATATTGTTTAGAAGAATTAAATGCAGATTTTCATTCTTTTCAACTTTTGAAAGGTTCACCTATTCAACATGCAGATATAGAATATAATTATCCAGATATTTTTAAGGGTTACCAAGCTCATAGTTATAAAAATTTTAATATAATTAAAGAGCAATTTGATTTAGTAAGAGATTATAATATTAAAAAAAATAAAATTGGCTTTGTACATCCAAAGGTAACCTCTTTAGTTGAAAAAGATGATACTAATTATGATTTTATAAATGATACTTTTCATGATTCAAACAAATTTGAACTATGTAAAGCTGCTTGGTCTAGTTTACATATAAATTATGATGGAAAAGTTTTTCCTTGTTTAGCTGTAAGTATGGGGAACTTGAAAGAAAATAAACTAAAAGAGATAGTTTTTGATAGTAAATTTAATCAATTTAAAAAAGATATTGAAAAACATAAAACACTACCAGCTTGTAACAGATGTGGTTGGTTGAAACCTGTAATTAAGTGTATTAAATAAATGTGGTCACAATTAAAATTATTAAAACATAAAAGTATATTAAAAGAGATACTTTCTGATGAGGTGTCAATACCTACTCATATACAATTTGAATTTACTGAAAGTTGTAATTATTCTTGTGTGTTTTGTCCTTGGCATGGGGAAAATGAAGGACAATTTAAAAATATAGATTTTACTGGTAAAAGGTTTTTTGATTTTGAAAGGTTTATACAGTTAATTGATGAGATGGAAGAATTAGGGGTAAAAGCTATTTCTATTACGGGAGCAGGTGAAAATCTTATTCATCCAAAGTTTGATAAATTTATAGAAAAATTAGCAAATTCAACTATAGAATTTGCAATAACATCAAATTTTGGTGTTAAGCTATCTAATAGTGCTATAAAAAATCTTTTAAAAGCCAAATGGATAAGATGGTCTGTTAATGCATCAGATGAAATCACATACAATCAAACCAATAGACCTAAAGTGAATGATGCATATTTTATAAGTAAAAATAATATATCCAACTTGATTCAAAGTCGTACAGATGAAAAAGTACATGTAGGAGCTAGTTTTGTTATAGGTGATTATAATAAACATAATATAAAAGATATAACAAAGTTTGTTAAAAATTTGGAAATAGACTCTTTATCTTTTCGTCCAGATACACCAATGCTTAGAAAAGAGAAAATATATGAATATGATAGACAAACTAAAATAGACTTGAAAGAGTGTGAAAAAGAAAGTGATAAAGATTTTAAAATTTTTGTAAATTATGGAAGGCTAGAAGATAGTTTACAAATTAAAGATAAAGATTTAAGGTGTTATTATTCAAATCATTCTATACATATAATATCAAATGGAGATGTATATCCATGTTGTATGACAAGATATGATAAAAAATATAAATTTGGCAATATAATGGATAAATCTTTTAAAGAATTTTGGTTTTCTAAAAAAAGAATTAATAATTATAAAAATATATTTATGAAAAATTGTCCATCTTGTCACCATACAAATATAAATAAAGTTCTAAAAAATTTTTATGAAGAAAATGAACAATTAGATAATTTTATTTAAGGAATAAAATGAAAGCAGCAATATTAGAAAAATTAAACAAACCCCTGTTAATTAAAAATATAAAAACTTTAGCATTGGAATATGGACAAGTATTAGTGAGATTAGGATACAGTGGAGTTTGTCATTCTCAGCTCATGGAAGCAAGAGGGAAAAGGGGTAAGGATAAGTGGTTACCCCATTTATTGGGTCATGAAGGAACGGGTATTGTACAAGATATTGGAGAGGGTGTTAGTAAAGTAAAAGTTGGTGATAAAGTTATATTAGGTTGGATTAAAGGGGAGGGTGTAAATGCCTCACCTGCTAGTTATGATTTAAATGGTATTAAAATAAATTCGGGTAATGTAACTACTTTTAATGAGCTTTCTGTTGTATCTGAAAATCGCCTTGTAAAACTTCCAAAGGGAATACCTATGGATATAGGTGTATTATTTGGTTGTGCTATTCCAACCGGTGCAGGTATAGTTATGAATGAAATAATTCCAAAAGAGGACTCAACTATAGCTATTTTTGGTCTCGGAGGTATTGGTTTAAGCGGTCTTATGGCTACAAAGTTATTCAAGTGTAAAACAATAATAGCAGTAGATATAGAAGATAAGAAACTAGAATTTGCAAAAGAATTTGGCGCAACACACACTATTAACTCATCAAAGTTAGATCCAAAACTAGAAATTATGAAAATAACAAATGGTATTGGTGTTGATTATAGTATGGAAAGTTCTGGTCTTGTAAGTGTAATCGAGATAGCTTTTAAAAGTGTAAGAAATAGTGGTGGACTTTGTGTTTTTGCTTCTCATCCTAAAAATGGAGACCTAATATCTATAGATCCATTTGATCTTATTTGCGGCAAACAGATTAAAGGAAGTTGGGGAGGTGCTAGTCTACCCGATAGAGATATTCCCAAAATTGCAAAATTATACCTTGAGGGTAAATTACCTTTAGAAAAACTACTTGATAAGAGATATAGATTGGATCAGATTAATGAAGCACTTGATGATATAGAAAATCGTAAAGTTATAAGACCACTTATAGAAATTAATTCAAAGTTAATATAATTATGAAAAAAGTATTTGTATCTGGTGATTTTAATATATTACATCCTGGACATTTGAGATTTTTAAAATTTGCCAAAGAGAGTGGAGATTATTTAATAGTTGGAGTAAATAGTGATAAAATAGTTGTAAATAAAGGGATATCTGAAAATATAAGATTGGAATCTATTCAAGCTACTAGTTATGTAGATGATGCATTTATTATAGATGAGCCAACTATTAAATGGATACAAAAATATAAACCAGATATAGTTGTAAAAGGTAAAGAGCATTCAACCAAACATAATCCAGAACTTGAAATTATAAATTCATATGGAGGTAAGTTATTATTCTCTTCTGGACAAATAGCTTTTTCTTCATTGGATTTATTAAAAAAAGAGTTTGAACAAAGTTTGTATTCTGTAGAACATAATCAAAAGTATTTAAAAAGACATAATATTTCATTTGACAAATTAAATAGTCTTATTGACAAATTTTCAAGTTTAAATATTCTTGTTATAGGTGATAGTATTGTTGATGAATATATAACTTGTGAACCACTTGGTATGAGCCAAGAAGATCCAACTATTGTAGTAAGTCCATTAGCTAGTAATAAGTTTATAGGAGGAGCTGCAATAGTTGCTTGTCATGCAAAAACACTAGGGGCAAAAGTGAATTTTATATCTGTGACGGGTGATGATGAAAATAAAAATTATTTATGTGAAAGTTTAGAGCATTTAGGAGTGAGACACATTTTATATACAGATAGCACACGACCTACAACATTAAAGCAAAGATATCGTGCAAATAACAAAACTCTTTTGAGGGTTAATCATTTAAAACAACATGATGTTGAACAAGATATAGAAATAAAAATAGTAGAACAACTCAAAAAATTAAAAGATATTGATTTGGTGATATGTTCTGATTTTAGTTATGGTGTATTTACTAAAAAGATTATAAAAACAATATCTAAAATTGCTAAAAAAGAAAGTATTATTGTTGTAGCAGACTCTCAAAGTTCATCTCAAACTGGTGATATATCAAAATTTAAAGATATGACCTTAGTAACTCCAACAGAACGAGAGATAAGACTTGCTATTAATAATTTTGATTCAGGTCTAGTGATGTTGTCCAAAGAGTTATCAAATAAGTCAAAAAGTAAGTACATATTGACAACCTTAGGTGCAGAGGGTATAATGATATATAATACAAATGAAAAAGAGTTATTAACAGATAATATAAATTCATTGGGAAATATTGTAAAAGATGTAAGTGGTGCTGGAGATTCACTTCTGACATGTGCCTCTATGGCACTGTGTGTAGGCTCAAATATTTGGGAAGCTGCATATTTAGGATCATTAGCAGCAGCAGTACAAGTAAGCCGTATTGGAAATATCCCTATAAAGAAAGATGAAATAGTAAAGGAATTGACAGAATAATATGAAAGCATTACTCTTAGCAGCAGGTTATGGAACTAGATTAAAACCATTAACAAATTATATTCCAAAATGTTTAGTACCTATAAATGGAAAACCATTGCTTGAGTATTGGCTTGATAATTTATATCAAGAAGGAATTAAAGAATTTTTAATAAACACTCACTATTTATCTGAACAGGTTGAAAAGTACATTGAAAATTCTAAATATAAAAAGATGGTTACATTAGTATATGAAAAAGAATTACTGTTTACAGGTGGAACTATACTTAAAAATAAAGATTTTTTTGGGAATGAAGAGTTTATGGTTGTACACGCTGATAATTTATGTTTTTGTAATTTTAAAGAATTTATGCACGAACATAAATTAAGACCTAAGCAATGTATTATGACAATGATGATATTTCTAACAGATAATCCTAAAAGTTGTGGTATTGTAGATTTGGATGAAAATAATGTTGTTACTAGGTTTTATGAAAAAGTCCAAAATCCACCTTCGAATCTTGCAAATGGAGCAGTTTATATTTTCAGTAATGAGATGCTTCTTTTTTTAGGTAGTTTTGAAAAAGATAAAATAGACTTATCAACTGAAATTATACCAAATCTATTAAATAAAATAATGACATACGAGAATAATATATACTTAAAAGATATAGGAACTTTAGAAAATTACTCTTTAGCACAAGTAGAAATATTGGAGTTTATATGAATATAGCATACATAGGTGCCACGCCTCAAGCAAGAGTATATAAACAAGTAAAGTTACTAAAAGAGAAATATGATGTTAATATTTCATTAGTTTGTTTTAGATATGATGAGTTACTCTTTAATGATTTATTTGATAAAACATATGTGTTGAAAAAAGGTAATCCTTATAATAAAATAGAATCTATTTTAGTAAAACTAAATCCTGATATAGTACATTTATTTTCAGATAAGTTTGCCATTGCTGAAGCAATTATTGATTCAAAAATCCCATATGTTTATGATCCCTATGATTATTTTTTAGAACAAGATGGAATCTCTAATGATACTATGATGGAACATTGGAAGATGATGGCTCAAAATGCTAGTGGAATAGTTTTGAGATATGACGAAAGTATTAAAGAAACTAAAAAATTTCAATATTTACAAATTGAAGATACGAAGCCTATTATACAGTTATTTGATTATGCATGCAGCGACTTTTTTATAAATAAAAGAACTGTATCCTCAAGAATGGATAAAGTTGTTCATATAGGATATTTATCAAGTCTTGATTTGTCAAAAGAAACACATATTGCAACACAATTTAATAATGTGGCAAAATCTATATCTCCGTATAGAGGTTATGATATATTTTGTAGTTTATGGAGTGATAAATTTGATCTTTTAAGTGTACAATATCAAAATATTAAAGAAAAATTTAGAGATAATTTTAATCTTTATTCAGCACTTCCACAAGAACAATTAAACGAAACAATTAGTTCTTATAAATATGGCTCTTATATTCATGACAGTTCTATAGATAGTGATATGCCATATATCTTAAAATCTGTTGGAAATAAGATATTTAATTATATTGAAGCTGGGCTACCTATAATTACAACAAATGAGATAACTGCTAGTGCTAAATTTATAGAGCAACACAAAATAGGTGTAAATATTAAAACTATGGAGATGTTTAATGATAATATAGATTCTATAGATGATAATTATGAAGAATTATTAAAAACAGTATATCACAAGAGAGAGAATGAATTAAATATATTAAATCATATATATAAATTGTATGATTTATACAAGCTAGTAATAAAAAGAAGTAAATAAAATGAATAAATATAAAATAGATGATATAACTTTTTCAATTAGTAACTACTGCCCAGGGAAGTGTTTGAATTGTAATATTTATCAAGTGAATCCAAGACTTAAAGATGAAATAGAACTTAAAATGTATGAGAAAATATTACAAAGTAAAATTGTAAAAGATACTTTTTACTTTAGTTTAACAGGTGGAGAGGCTCAATTAAGTCCAAAGTTTATACCAATTCTAGATCTTTTAAATAAATACAAAGGAAATGATTGTCAAATACAAACAAATATTAGTGGTTGGCACTTTGAACAACATGTAAATATAGCAGAACATGCTATACAAACTATTGGAAAAGATAATTTTCGTGTAGATATATCTGTTGATGGTATAGAAGAATATTACAATCGAGTCAGACTTACTGATAATGGATGGGCAAAGGTTGAAAAAACAACAAATGCCTTAAAGAATTTAGGGATACAGATTACTTATGTGATGATAGTGCACAAGCAAAATTATAAAGGTATTAAATCTTTTATTGATTTATGTAAAAATAGAGGAGTTAGATGGTATATTAACTTTAGTGTAGAACGAGGAACATTCAACAATAAAGGAAAAGTTGAGTATTTTGATGAAAGTGAGATAACATACATTGAAGAGCAACTAGAGAACATCGGTTTTTTAAATACTAAACATTATGTTAATTGGGAATGGGCAAAAGCTATATATCGTAATAAAATGCCAATAGTAAATTGCTCAATGGGAAGTAGATCTATAGTTATTGATCCTCATGGTAATGTTTTACCGTGTGCAGGGGGTCAAGAGGATTTTTTAAAAGATATTTTATCAATGGGAAATTTAAAAGATTTTTCTGGTGATTTGGATAGTTTATTATACTCAGATAAAGCATTAACTGTACTAGATAATATAAAACAAAAGAAATGTCAGCCTTGTAAATTATTATGTGCTCATAAAATAGAGTTTCCTTGGGGTAAAGGTACTGGTTTATGATAAAGCACTGTCCTGTATGCAATAGTATAGATATAGATATAGTGTATAAAAATAAACAAATGCCATATGGTATAAAGTTAATAAATAAATTTATTGATATAGAGGTGGCTATTTGTAAAACTTGCAGTTTTGTATTTCAATGTAGTTCTTATTGTGAAGAGTATGATAAAAATATAGAATTACTATATAAAAATTATAAAATTTCAGATATGTATAATTTTCCTAATAGAAGTATTCATCACCTAAAAGCATTAAACTTTATATCTAGTACTATTCAAAATAATATAGATTATAATATTTTGGAGATTGGTTCAAATAGAGGTGATTTTTTATATTTATTAAAAGAAAAGTTCTCTAATATAAATATACTAGGATGTGAACCAACTGATTTTAAAGATTTATTTATTCCTACGATTAATTCATTTTTTGATAAAAATCTTTTTAGTACAAAGTTTGATCTTGTAATAATAAGACATACTTTAGAACATATAAAATACCCAAAAGTATTTATAAAAGAGTTGAAATATATTTTAAAAGAGGGTGCATTTGTTTTTGTAGAGGTTCCAAATTTAATTTATTCATTAAATAATTTTATAGAAGATTATACTCCAGATCATGTGAATTATTTTTATAAAGATTCTTTAGATGATTGTTTTGATGAATATAAAGCTATTAAGTATGATAATAAAGAGTTTTTATATAGTTTATTTCAAATTGGAGATAAAAATAAAAAGATAAAGGGAAATCAAAATAAACAA
>JAYEJC010000089.1:27434-45600 GCA_034660335.1 Campylobacterota bacterium | reverse complement strand
TTTGACTTTTTCCTAAATATCCTATATCCTCTTTTTCATATCCAAAATACTCAATAAATCTATCAATCCATTGATCTAATAACATATTTTTATTTACTATTACTAGTGTATTTACAGCTCTTAACTCAATAATTTTAGAACCAATAAAAGTTTTTCCAAAGCCAGGAGGTGCTACACATACACAAAAATCTTTTTTCAATATCGCATCTATTGAGTTTTGTTGTTGATCTCTTACATTATATTTTATTTTTTTAAATATCTCTTTTTGTATAAATCTATTATCTTCAAATGAAGCGTCTAAATTATATCTTTTAAAAAGCTCTATAACACCTCTCATCAAACCTCTTGGCAAATCTAAAATATTTTTCTCTTCTATGTAGCTAGTTATTGTTCTAGGGGTATTGTATATTGGTTTTCTAAGGTTTTCCAGTATTTGTATCTGTGGATTTGGAAATGTAGCTAGCTCTTTTAAATCATCTATTAAATTAGATGATAAAAAAGTTGTATTTATTGAGATTGATTCTTTTAGTGAAATAAAAGTTTTACTTTGCTCTTGAAGCTCTTGTTCTAATTTTGAGATATCATCTAATATTCTCTTCTTCTGTTTGTATAGTTTATTTAATTCTAAATTTATCTCTTCATTTGTCATAGTTAAATTGTTTTAAAAACTCCTCTACAACTAAAAAAGACCCAAAAACCAAATAGTTATCATCACTATTAATTTTATCAATACTAAAATCATCATATGGTATATCAAGTTTTTCAATAGTTATTTTCAAAATATCTATATCTACAACTCTTTTATCATCACATGGTATGATATATATTTTATTTATATGATTTTTTAGTATTTTTAATACATTCTTATAATCTTTATCTTCATAGCTATTATAAATCAAATCTATTTTTTTAGAAGAGTTCTCCAACTCTTTAGATATCACTTTTGCTGCTAATGGATTGTGACCTACATCTATAGTTATATTGTTTGTGATATTTTGATATCTTCCAAAAAGAGTTGGTAGATTAAAGTCTTTTATTGGTAAATTTAAATATTTTAAAGTAAATAATGTATGTTTTAAATTATTTTCCAAATATGCTGGCATATTATTATTGTAGTTCGAGCTATCTATATTTTTACTTTTTAAAAAAATTATTTCTCTATTATTCTCAAATAGTTCTCTTATATAGTTATACACATCCGAATCTTGTTGGTACCCTACAATTATCCTATTGTCACAACTTTTTACTTTTGTTAAAGTTATCTCTTTTATAGTATTTCCCAAAAAGTTTTGATGATCAAGTCCTATTGTAGTAAGTAGTGTCAAGTCATTTTTTACAACATTTGTAGCATCAAATTCACCACCTAATCCTGCTTCTAAGACTAAATAATCAAGCTTATCACTAAGAACTAATGCAACTAAAGTGGTATATTCAAAATATGTCAATCTCTCTAAAAGATACAAAGGTAAATGCTTTTGTAGTTTTTCATGACCTTTATCAAGATCTTCATCTGTACTATTTTGATTGTTTATCCATATTCTTTCATTAAATTCAAGGATATGTGGAGATGAATAATGTAGTGTTTTTTTATTTAATTGAGTTAAAAAAGAGGCAAGAAATCTACCTGTAGAGCCTTTTCCATTTGTTCCTATTATATGAATAACATATGGTAAAGTTATCTCTTTTGAAATAATTTCCCACGCTTCTTTAACTATATTAAAATCAATTTTATCAAAATATAATGGCTTTGAATTTAAATAAGATTCAAGTTTGCTTATCATATTCTAAAATGTCTGAATTGCTATTTTTGAAAAAAGATCAGTAAGTGCCTTTGATGAAGCTAAGCTAACAGCTTCTAGTTTTGTCTCACTACTTACAACAGAATCATCGCCAATAGAATAATCATAATAGTTTGATACAGTTATTGATTTTGTTTGTTTATTTTTTGTATAGCTTACAGTAATAGAGACATTAGCTCTGTATAGTGTACCATATCCATCGCTTGATGTTTGTAGTCCTGTATGAGATACACTATTTAGTGTAGCTACTATTATAGTATCTGCTTCTTTTTTAGTAGATACTAATTTAGCATCAAATTTAGAGATAATCAACTCATTTAATACATCAGTGAGTAATATTGAGTTTGAAGAGTTTTCAATATCTATTGATCTATCTATATAAACATTTCCACTAATAGCTTCTTTTGCATAATATGAGCTAGGCTTATATCCACACCCAACTATTGAGCTAAGAAGTATAGTGAATGATATAAGAACTACAAAGTATGACTCAGAAAGTTTTCTCAACTTTTCTACCCTTTTACTACTAGATTTACAAGTTTTTTAGGAACAACAATCTCTTTGATAATCTCTTTTCCATCACACCATTTTTTTGTATTTTCATTCTCTTTGGCTAATACTAATATCTCATCTTTAGTAGCATCAGGAGATACTTCTATCTCACCTCTTTTTTTACCATTTACAGTAATAGCTAATGTTATACTATCTTGAACAAAAACTTCATTTTTAATCTCAATAGTTGTTTCAAAATTTACTCTTGCAAATAATTTATCACTAAGTTCCCAACAAGTATGAGGTACAATAGGCTCTAATATATTTGTAAGTATATAATATCCCTCAAGCCATACTGTAGAGTTTGATTGTTTATTTAACGCATTTAAAGCTTCCATACAAGAAGCGATTAAAGTATTAAAAGCATAAGTTTTATTCATAACTTCATCTGCTTTAATTAGTGCTTCATATACTTTTTTTCTAGCTTCTTTTTCCTCTTTTTCTAAACTATTATGATCAATTCTTTCTAATAAAGAGGCATTTGCACCTTCACACTTAGATGATGATTCATAAAATTTTCGTATAAATCTATACGCACCCTCAACAGCTGAATCATTCCACTCTAACTCTTTTGTAGGAGGTGCAGCAAACATCATAAATAGTCTTGCAGTATCTGCACCGTATTTTGATACAATCGCATCTGGGTCTACTACATTTCCTTTTGATTTTGACATCTTCGCACCATCTTTTAAAACCATACCTTGTGTAAGAAGATTTTTAAATGGTTCTTTAGAGTTTGTAAACCCTAGCTGATTTAATGCCTTTGTAAAAAATCTTGCATATAGCAGGTGTAAAATAGCATGCTCTATACCACCAATGTATTGATCTACATCCATCCAATAATCACTATTGGCTTTACTTATACCCTCTTCATTCCATTTTTCTGGATTTGTAGCATATCTTAAAAAGTACCATGATGATTGTACAAATGTATCTAAAGTATCAGTTTCTCTTCTAGCATTAGCACCACATTTTGGACAGCTACAATTTTTCCATGTTGGATGATTTTCAAGAGGATTTCCCTCACCTGTTATCTCCACATCTTCAGGTAAAGCAATAGGTAAATTTTCTAATTTTTCAGGAACTATTCCACACTTTTCACAATGAACAAATGGAATTGGAGCACCCCAATATCTTTGTCTTGAAACTCCCCAATCTCTTAGCTTATAATTTATTTTTCTTGAACCTAATTTTTCTTTCTCAAAATGATTTATAATAGCATCTTTTGCATCAACATTTTTCATATCTGTAAAATCATCACTATCTACTAATATTCCAGGCTCTGTAAAAGCTTCTTCAAGATTTATAATACCTGTTTTTGTATCTATCACTATTTTGATATCAAGTTTATATTTACTAGCAAATTCAAAGTCTCTTTGGTCATGAGCAGGTACTGCCATCACTGCACCTCCACCATAAGATGCTAAAACAAAGTTCGCAACCCATACAGGAATTAATTCACCTGTTAAAGGATGAACTACAGTTATCTCAAGGTCTAAACCTTTTTTATCTTCTGTTGCTCTATCTCGTTCGCTTACTTTTTTCATATCTTTAATTGCAGAAATTTTTTCATCACTTAAAAGATTATTTTCAATTAAATATGTAACTATCTCATGTTCTGGAGCAAGTGCTGAGTATGTAACACCATAGATAGTATCTGGTCTTGTAGTAAATACTGTATATTTATCAAACTTATTATCAAGTTTTGATTTTGTTTCATCACTAAGATTAAACTCAAATTCCAATCCACTACTTCTACCTATCCAATTCTCTTGCATTGTAAGTACTTGTGATGGCCACTTACCCTCTAAATCTTTTAAATCATCAAGAAGTGTTTGAGAGTATTTTGTAATAGCCACATAATACCCAGGCATCTCTTTTTGTTGCACTTCATTATCACATCTCCAACAACAACCCTCTTCAACTTGCTCATTTGCTAAAACAGTATGACAATCTTCACACCAATTTACAGTAGAAGACTTTTGATACAACAATCCCTCTTCGTACATCTTGATAATAAACTCTTGTTCCCATCGTGTATAAAGCTCATCACTTGTAGCAAACTCTCTAGTTTTTGAAAAAGACAGACCTAATCCCTCTAGCTCTTTTCTCATATAATCGATATTTTCATAAGTCCATTTTTTTGGATGAAGTTTATGTTTGATAGCTGCATTTTCAGCAGGCATACCAAAACTATCCCATCCAATAGGATGCAATACATTAAAACCATTTTTTCTAAAATGTCTAGCGAATGCATCACCTAAACAATAGTTTCTTACATGACCCATATGTATACGACCACTAGGATATGGAAACATACTTAATATATATTTTTTCTCTTTTCCACATGATTCATCAAGTGGTTCATTTGTATTGTTTTCATTCCAAAATGTTTGCCATTTAGACTCTATATTTTGTGGATTGTATTCCATTTTTAGTATTCCTTATCTTGACTTTTTGCACTTTCTATTAGTGCTAATGCTATAGAAAAAGTATTTGCAACAACAGCCCCTATTGCTAATCCTATAGCCAAACTTACATTATCTGTAAATGTATAAATAATAAAAGCAGGTATTAAATGAAGATCTGCGACTAAAGAACTAGCTAAAAGTTCTGCTGCTAATAAATTTCTAACACCTATTTTTAATATTGTTGATATTACATTAACCCCTGCTGCTACAAACAAAGCAATTGCATTTGGTTCATATAAAAAACCAGCTGTTGTGGTCAAACTCATTAATGAAAAAAATATATATACTACTTTACCCCAATCCATCTATTACCCTTTTTTAAACCTAAACTGTACCTTGCTCAAACTGAGCTCTTAGTTTATCTTTCTCTTTTTGTCTTTTCTCTTTTGCTGCTTGAGCAGCTCTATAATTTGATATAGAAAAATTCAATTGTACTAAAAATGAAGCTGCTACAAATATAGAACTATATGTTCCAACTACAACACCAACCAATAAAGTAAAACTAAATCCACTAATAATCTCACCACCAAATAGATATAAAGTCAATACAACAAAAAATGTTGTAAGTGATGTAAGTGTAGTTCTGCTTAAAGTATTTGATACTGATTCGTTTACTACTTTATCAAGATTATTCTCTTTTGATGTAGTTACACCCTCCCTAATTCTATCAAATACAATAATTGTATCATTTAGTGAATAACCCAAAATAGTCAAAATAGCAGCTAAAATATCAAGATTTACATCTATATTAAATAAAACAATTGCTCCAATTGCAATTGATATATCATGAATCAAAGCCAAAATAGATGCAATAGCAAATCTCCACTCAAATCTAAATGAAACATATATCAATATTATAATCAAAGCTAAGCTTAGTGCCATAATACCTTTTTCTTGTAGAGCATTTCCAACTTTTGGTCCTACCATATCAACTCTACGAATTTCATTTTCACCTGTTTTTTCAAGTAATACTCTAATATCATCACCGATATCTTTACCTAAAGTTGTTGTTGATGTTGGTATTCTAATAATAATCTCACTATCGCTACCAAATTTTGTTACATTTGCCTTATCAAATCTAGAATCAGATGTTAGTACATCTCTGATTTTATCTATTGGTGCTGCTTGTGTATACTGAACTTGTACTAAAGTTCCACCAGAAAAATCAATACCAAGGTTTAAACCTTTTGTAAAAAGCAATATAAAAGAAGCAATAACTAAAATAGAAGACAATCCTAAAAAAGGCAATCTTTTTCCCATAAAATCATAAGATTTATTTGATTTAAATATCTCCATTATTTCACCCCAAACCATTTTCTTAAATTTTTATCTCGTGCAATTTTTGGTAACAATGATTCATATATCCCATGTGTACCTAAAATAGCAGTTATCATAGAGGCTAATATACCAATACTAATAGTAATAGCAAACCCTTTTATAGGACCTGTACCATACACATATAATATAACAGCTACCAAAAGTGTAGTTATATTTGCATCCAAAATTGCACTCATTGCATTTTTGTATCCATCTTCTATAGCTTTGTGTACACTTTTGCCTTGTTTTAGAAGTTCTCTTATTCTTTCACTTATAATAACATTTGCATCGACTGCCATACCAACTGTTAAAACAATACCAGCCATACCAGGTAGTGTAAGTGTAGCACCAAACATAGCCATAATAGCAACTATAATAAAAATATTTGTAATCAATGCGATATTTGCAATAATACCAGCATATCCATAATATAAAATCATAAATATAACAACAAGAACAAATCCAGAAATCAATGCAAACATAGCAGCACTAATACTATCAGCACCCAAACTAGGTCCTACACTTCTTTTTTCTAGCATAATAACAGGAGCAGGTAAAGCACCACTTCTAAGTGCAATAGCTACATTTCCAGCTTCCAAAACAGTAAAGTTTCCACTAATTTGTCCGCTACCTCCACCTATTCTTTCTCTAATTACAGGATCTGAAAATACTTTTCCATCAAGAACAACTGCAAGTCTTTTACCTATACTTTTTTGTGTAAAATCCCCAAATACTTTTGCACCAAATGTGCTAAGTGTAAAATTGATGATTGGTTGATTTGTTTGCTGATCAAAAGCGACTTTTGCATCAACAACTTCAGAACCTGTCAATATAGGAATCTGTTTTAAAAGATATTTAATCTCTGGATTATTTGTATCTTCTAGTATTATATTTCCCATCTCTTTTGCATCATCTTCACTAAGATTGTATACTTGATCAGATTTTAGTTCATCAACCTCCATTAGCTCAAGATTTGCAGGTTTTGCTATAAGCTCTCTTGCATGCTGTTCATCCTCTTGAGTCTTGATACCTGGAAGTTCAACAACGATATCAGTTTTACCTTGTCTAGTAACTGAAGGCTCTGCTAATCCAAATTGGTCAAGTCTATTTCTTATAGTCTCAACTGCTTGTGTTACAGCCATATCTTTTACAACATCAATCTCTATTTGAGTTAATTTAATAGTATAGATAAAATCACCTGATCGATTTATATCTAAGCCTTTTATCTCATCTAACATTTTATCTAGATTTGATGACTCATCACTATCTAATAATATAAAACTTAGATAATCTTTTTCTATAACTAAATCTTCTATTAAAATATCTTCATTATCTGTATAATACTTAACAGTTGCTGCAATTGATTTGATTTTTCCCTCTACTGCTTTTTGTGTTTCTACACCCAAAAGCATATGAAGACCACCTTGAAGGTCAAGACCTAATGATATTTTTTTACCATCGTTGGTTTGTAAAAATGATGGGATAGAAAATACTATCCCAAATATTGTGACTAATAAAAATATAACTAGCCTATAGTTTAAAAAATTCAATACTTATATCCTTTGAATTATATTTAATTTATTTTGATTAATCTTCCCATTTACTAGAGATAAAGCTTCTAGCAACTCTTACTTTTGTATCATCAATATTTTTTGCTGTAAGAAAGTTCTCTTCAACTTTTACAATTTCAACAATTAAACCACCATTTGTTACTATTTTATCACCTTTAGTTAAAGCTTCTAACATAGCTGCATGCTCTTTTTGTTGTTTTTGTTGTGGTCTGATAATCAGAAAGTAAAATATCGCGAATAAAACGATAAGCGGTAGTAATGATCCTATTAAATCCCCATTCATTTTTGTATCCTTTTAGAGTAAAATTTTCAGTATTTTATCTAAACAATACTTAATATGCTAGAATTCTAGTGTTCCTTCTATAGTAAATTCTGCTTTTGCATCAAGTTCTGCATGACTTAAAACAGCTATGTTTAAACCAAATTTTTCAAATATTTCTGCTAATCTTCTTCTTAGACTAGGATCTACTATCATAGATATTGTATTTATACCTTTTGCATCTGTTTTTGCAATCAACTCTCTTGTTTTTGTAACAAGATTATTTATCTCACCTATACTTAACATCAAGTGGCTAACACCGTGTTGCTCTTGAAGTTTACTAATAAAGTCTTGTTCTAATTCTGATTTTATAGTAATAATATGCAATGCCCCATCAGGTGCAGTAAATTTATT
The DNA here is from genome assembly GCA_034660335.1 of Campylobacterota bacterium. Lineage (GTDB taxonomy): Bacteria > Campylobacterota > Campylobacteria > Campylobacterales > Arcobacteraceae > JAIOSF01. Next base: position 37,217 of record JAYEJC010000089.1, on the reverse strand, counting down.
TGTAATCAATCTAAATAGTTTTGATCTTACATGCTCTAACATAATATCTGGTGATTTTGTTAGTTCTGCTATATCTGATACAGCTTCTAGTATCGTTAGCATATCAATAAGCGGTATATTTTCATGCAATAAGTCTTTACAAACTTTCAATAATGAACCGTATGTAGTAACTTTCATAGCCTCTTCAACTATTATTGGATAGTTTTCTTTTAATCTATCAATAATATTAACTAAATCTTGCCTTGTAATAATATCTTCTGCATGTTTTTTAATTAACTCTGATAGATGCGTAGAGATAATAGTTGGTGCATCAACTACTGTAAACCCTTTATTTAAAGCTTCATCTTTATTTTCAGCAGATATCCATGTAGCATCTAGACCAAATACTGGTTCTTTTACCCTTTTCCCAGGTAATCTAGCACTTGAAATTCCACCCATTGCTAAAAGTTTATTTAGCTCTACATTTCCTTTTGCTATTGGTATTCTTTTTAAATTAAGTGAGTATTCATTCATATTTAAGGAAGATTCATCACTAATTCTAATTTGTGGAATAACAAAACCTAATTCAGATGCTATTTTGTTTCTTATACCTTTGATTTTATCTAATAGTTCACTATCACCACGAACAAGATTTAATAATTGACCACCTAGCTTCAACTCTAAAACTTCAAGTTTCATAGTTTTATCTATCGTTTCTTCCTCATTTGGTACAGCTGCTTTTGCTTTTTTGTCTTTCTCTTTAGAGATTTTGTCCATTTTCTCTTTTGCTTTAGCTTCTAACTCTTTACCTTTGACAAATCTTGTAAATGCATTATCATGATCAGCTTCGATCATATAAACCATATATCCAACACCACTTAATAATAATCCCATAAAGATTAATATACCAGTTGGAAAACCAGGAACCATAGAGAATAAAAGTAATGCAATCCCCGTAATAATTAAAGATTTACTATCATTTGCAAGCTGTGCAATTGTACCACTTGCGAATTTTTCAGAGTCACTGTTTGAACGGGTAATAATAATAGCTGTTGCTGTTGATATAATAAGTGCAGGTATTTGTGCTACTAGTCCATCACCAATTGTTAAAATTGTATATATTTCTGAACTTTCTGCCGCTGTTAAATTATGTTGGAAAATACCTATCATAAGTCCACCGACAAGATTTACAAGTGTTATGATAATACCTGCAACCGCATCACCTTTTACAAATTTTGCAGAACCATCCATAGTACCATAAAAACTAACCTCACTAGCTAACTCTTCCCTTCTTTGTTTAGCTTGTTTATCATCAATAAATCCAGCATTTAAGTCAGCATCAATGGCCATCTGTTTACCAGGTAATGAATCAAGTGAAAATCTAGCTTGAACTTCAGCTACTCTTCCTGCACCTTTTGTAACAACCATAAAGTTAATAAGTACCAAAATAATAAATATAATAACACCAATAACCATATTTCCGCCAACAACAAACTCACCAAAAGCGGAGATTATTGAACTTACTGCTTCAGGTCCATTGTGTCCATCACCTAATATTGACCTAGTGGTGGCTATATTTAAGGAGAGCCGAAAAAGTACTAAAATAAGTAAAAGTGTTGGAAATGTTGATAAATCTGTAGGTTTTTGGATAAATAAAGATATCAATAATATTAAAATTGCTGATGTTAAAGATAATATCAAAAAGAAATCTAGTATCGCTTTTGGCAATGGTACAATTATAATTGCTAACATAGCAAAAATAAATCCTATTAGAATATATTCTTTTCTAAATAGTAGATCTTTAACACTCATATTAAGTTAAAAAACCTTTATTTTAAATAATCTATAATTGACAGATTATTCATTTTTGCAATTGTTGAGTACAACGACTGATATGTTAATTCTAATGCTTTTGATTCCATAGCAAGTTTAGCTAAGTCTGCTCCACCATATTCTTGAATTAAAATATTATAATTTGTAACTTGAGATTCTATTCTCTCTTGAGCTACATTAAATACAGCATTTCGTCCACCTAACTCACCATGCCCAATATTTGATGCGTCATACTGCTGTGATGTTTGCTCTAAACCATTTTGTATAGAATCATCTACTAGACTATCTGATATTATAGAACCTCTTGTCCCATCAAGCATTGTGCTATGACCCTCTAGTGCATTTATAATCACATTTAAATCATCAAAGTAGTTATGTTTTGCTTCTAAAACTCTACCCTCTGGAGATGAATTTAAAGCAACTGTTGTAAATGTCATTTGTGTTGCTTGTGCTGTATCTGATGCTTCAACTGCAGCAGTTGTAGAACTAATAGCTATGATAGAATCAGGATATGTAGCTGAATCTCTTATAATTCCATTGTGATCGTATTGTTGAATTGCAGTTGCTGTTCTTGCTGGATCATTTGAATCATAAATTCCACCTAAATCATCAATAACTTTCCATTCATACCCACCCTCATCAATGATTCTTTCACCATCTTGAAATGTCAATTGTTCTGTAGCATAAGCTTTTGAATTTGTATAAAAGCTAACATCATACGCAGTCACACCTCTATCTCTATAGCTACCTGGTTCTACTGCGATTTTTCTTAAAAAACCATCTCCCTCATATTCAACTTTACCATTTAATTCATATTCACTATCTAAAACTAAAGTCTCTTTACTACTTACAGAACCTGCAAAAATATATTCACCATCAATACTACTATTCATTCTATCGATTAAATTTTCTCTAATACCCTCTAAATTAGTAGCAAGTGCCAACTTATCAGTTCTATCCATACCATCATTTAAAGCTTTCATTAGATCTAGCTTGATTGATTCTAGTGATGTTTTAACTTCACCAATAGCATCATCTGCTGTATCATTTACTGCTTGTGTTTTTGTAATTTGTAAACTTAATCCCTCAGATACCCTTAATTTATCATCTAAATTAATCAATCTTGAGTGAAGCATAGAATCGTCACTACCTTTATCAATAGCTGTTCCTGTTGCCATTTGATAACTAATCTTTTCATTTTGTACATTTAGATTATCAATATGATACATCATACTACTTGACATATTAATCATTTGTTACCTCCATTAGCCCTTTGACTATATTTTCATAACTATAAAGCTCATCCACTCCTTGACCTAAAAAAGATTTTATTTTATCTTTTTTATATAAAGCAGCATCCAACTCTTTATCCATCCCTCTTTTATAAGCACCTACTCGAAGAAGAACTTCATTCTCTTTTATCAAAGATAATACCCTTTTTAACTTTAAAAACCTATTATATTGCTCTTTTGATATAACTTTATCAATAACCCTTGAAGCACTTTGAAGAAGATCAATCGGTGGATATAAGCCCTCTTCTGTTAATTTTCTACTTAATACGATATGACCATCAAGTATCGACCTACTTTGATCAGCTATAGGATCACTTAAATCATCACCATCAACAAGTACCGTAAAAAAGGCAGTAATAGTCCCTAATTGATTTGAACCTGCCCTCTCCATAAGCTGTGGTAAAAGTGCAAACACTGAAGGTGGATATCCCCTTTGAGTTGGTGGCTCGCCTGTACTTAGCCCTATCTCTCTTTGAGCCATCGCAAATCTTGTAACTGAATCCATCATTAGTAATACATCATGCCCTTTATCTCTAAAAAACTCAGCAATTGCCATAGCTGTAAATGCTGCATATTTTCTCATAAGAGATGATTCATCACTTGTTGCAGTTATTATTACTGTATTTTCTAAATTGTTTCCTAGATTATAATGAATAAATTCAGGTATCTCACGACCCCTTTCACCTACAAGTGCTATAACTTTTATTTGAGCTTCACAACCTTTTACTATCATACCCATTAGTGTAGATTTTCCCACACCTGAACCTGCAAATATACCTACTTTTTGACCTTTTCCACATGTTAGCATTGAATCAATAGCTTTCACTCCTGTTGAAAATCTTTGATTTATTATTCCTCTATCAAGAGGTGACATAGCTTCTTTATTAATTGCAGAATTTTCCTCTATATTTGTAAGCTTCCCTGCTTTATCTATTGGTTCGCCAAGTGCATTTACTACTCTTCCTAGAAGTCCATATCCACACTTTATACTTAGACCATCTTTTTGTAAATAAACTTTATCATCAACCTTAAAGCCATCAACAAAAGAAAATGGTACAATAGTAAAATCATCATCACTAATAGAAGCAACCATACCTAAAACTGTATATAGATGTTGAACCGATTCTATTTTTACTATATCCCCTATTGCTATATTAAGACCTTTTGCAACAATATTTGTTGTATTTATATTTGTTATTCTTCCAAAAGGTATAAAAAGATTATCTTGATCAATTTTATTTATTAAATTATCTAAATCTATCATTATAATTTATCACACATTTTTTTATAATAGCTATCAACATCTTTTAAGTTTTTACATCTTTTTATCATATTTTTATATTTATTCACTTTCCCTTGATATTGATATATTTGAGATATCTCATAATATATATGTGCTAAATCTTCTTTTTTTATTTTTCTATCTATACTTTTTCCATCTCTCATTCGTTTGATATTTAAGCCATATTGCAAATACTCCAAAGAGAGTTTATAGTTATCATCTAGTTTAGCATATTTTGCAAGCTCTAGTTCTACAAAAGGGGAATATACCCTTGCATTCATCTCTTTTTGTTTATCATACAACTTATTTAAAATCAAAATAGCTTCTGAATCTTCATTTTGTTTTAAAAGATATAGATAAAATTGATAATAAAAATCTATAATCAATGGATTATTCTCATTATTTGATATAAATTCTCTATTTTCTCTAGCATAAGTGAAAAACTTTTGCATACTTGTGTCATTGTTTTTGTTTCCATATATTAAAAATCTATATAAAATCTCATCAGACAATGTATCACCATCATTTATCATATCTAATTTTTGTGAAAACTTATATGCATCATCGTATTTATTTAAAACAATAGCTACCTTTTCTAAATAAAAATTTACTTTTGGGTTTTTGGATTTACTGTATACATTTTTTGCTTTTGTATATATCCTTTTATCTGGTAACTCTTCTAAACAACTAAATAAATTATTAGTACTATTATCATCATCAATAATTGATAATAATGTATCATCAGATACCTCTTTTAGTACAATATTTAGTTGTTCACATTGCTGCTCTTTTAGATAATATTGAATCATCTTAAAATTAACAATTTTATAAACCTCTTCAATACTTTCATATCCATATCTATTTAAAATTGATGGAAAAATACCACTATAAACTTTTTTCATTCTTATAACTTGCTCATATTTTTCATCTTCTATTGCATTTAATAACTCTTGCATCATAGCTTTATATTGCATAGATTCTGATCCACTATATTTAGCAGCAATCATTTGTGGATCAAACTTCCCTTCTCTCATAATTATCTCATCTAAAAACATTTTTGATCTTTTGAAATAAGGATTTTCATTTTTAATTTGTATTAAATCCTCATATAATGTTTTTGCTTTTGGTAAATACTCTTTTTCATATCCAGCAAGATCCATATATGTATTTGCTAAAATAAATTTAAAATTATTAATACTTTTTGATTCACTAGCATTTTCTAATAGTTTTTTCATAATTTTAATTGCAAATTTTGGCATCTTTGCATCTATAAGTTTTTTTATTTTTACTAAAGCTTTATAGCTATCATTTGCATAATAATCTATGTTTTTTTCTAAAACTTTTTGAGATAAGGTATAAGCTTCGTCAAATTGTTTATTTAAAACTAGTGCATCATATAATTCATCTGCTATTATTGTAGCAATATTAAGATCACTTGTTAATATCAACTCTTTTTTTAATATTTTAATAGCTTTTCTATATTCTCTTCTTTTTATATTTATTTGCGATATAGCTATTTTTCCATAAATTTTAGATATAGGATCATCAAAGCTATGCTCTATAGATTTTGCATAATACAAAGCATCATCTAGCTTATTGATTCTTATTTTTAATAATACCAAAAGTCTATATGCTTCTAATAAATCATTTTGATTTACTTTTGATTCATTTATAGCTTTTTCTAATATATCTATAGCTTCTAATGCTCTTTTTTTTGTATTTAATTTATATAAAACTTCACTATTTAATAAAATTGCACCTGAGTTTAATACAGAAACTTGATTTGTTCTTCTAAACATCTCAATATCTTTTAATGCTAAGTTTAATTCACCTTCATTTATATATCTTTTTATTGTTTCTAATTTATCATTTCCATTGCTTATCTTATATTTTTCATCTTGTGAAATTTGAGTTAAATCAGGATTTACAAAACTATAATAAAAATCTTTTTTTGCATCTACATTGATTATTATAAATACCATTAAAACTAGTAATTTATTCATAAAATTTACCTTTTTATTTTTTTGATTTACCATTCATACTATAAACAAATGTAAATATCTCTGCTATTGCTTTATAAAATAGATCTGGAATCTCTTGTTCTACCTCTACTTGTTCATACAATGCACGAGCAAGAGCTGGATCTTCTATAATAGGAATTTCACACTCTCTTGCAATATCTTGAATTTTTAAAGCTAAAAAATCAATACCTTTTGCTATAACTATAGGTGCATTTGATTTTTTTTCATCATATTTTAATGCAACTGAATAGTGTGTTGGATTTGTTACAACTACATCAGCATCTGGTACATCAGCCATCATTCGCTGTTTTGCCATTTTCATCTGAATTTGTCTAATCCTACCTTTGACTAAAGGGTCACCTTCTACTTGCTTATGTTCATCTTTTATCTCTTGTTTAGACATCTTTAATTGTTTGAAATAATAGTGTCTAGTAAAGAAAAAATCTATTATAGCAAAAATGATTATAATTAACAAAATAGTCAATAAAAAATATAAAGTTAATATCATCATAGACTCTATAGATGCTTCTATATCTTTATTCATCATAGAGAGTATATCATTAGCAACAATTGATATAATTATCGCCATAACAATAAATATTATTATCAATTTTGCAGTTAATTTTAGTGCTTCTAAAAGTTTTTTCATACTAAATAGATTTTTAGAACCACTTATTGGATTTATTTTATCTAATGATAATTTAATTGGTGTAATAATAAAACCAAACTGCATAACATTAAAAATAATAGCTAAAAAAACAACTAAAAAAAACAATGGAAATAGTGCTATTATAAGTGTAGTAGCTATATTTGAAGTTATAGAATAAAAAGCCTTACCATCCATATCACTACCAATAAATGAATAGATAAAATTAAACATATTTCCAATCTCTGTATAAACTGGTGTTGCAAAAAACAACAAATACAATGAACAAAAAAACAAAATAGCTGCACCTGAAACTTCAGCTGATTTTGGTACATTTCCCTCTTTTTTGGAGTCCTCTATCTTTTTGGAGGTGGGTTCTTCTGTTTTTTCTTCTTCATCAGCCATACTATACCCTAATACTCAAACTTTCCAATAAAATAGTTTGTAAAACTATCTACAAACATCTCTAAACCAAACATCATAAATAAAAATATCAAAGTAAATTTTATTTGAAATGTTATTACAAATGGTGAAAATGATGGCATTGATTTTGTACCATAACCATAATAAACATCAAGAATAAATCCTATAAAAAAAAGTGGAAATGCAAAAGAAAATGCAAATGTAAACATCCTATTTATCTCTTGTATTGCATACTTTATACCATCAAAACTATATAGATTAAACTCACCTAGGCTTATTGTACCAAAACTCTGAGCCAACATATATATAGTCACCTCATACATCCCTGATTCTAAATATATAACCAAAATAATAAAATAAAGAAATCTACTTACAATACCTTGCTGTGTACCTGTTGCAGGATCAAACATATTTGCCATAGATAGTGCAGTTGCATATCCTATTAAATCTCCTATAATTTGAACTGCTGAAAATACTATTTGTACCAAAAAAGAGGCGACAAGTCCTAGAGTTATTTCACTAATCAAAGCCAATAAAAATGTTTCTTGAGTTACAGTATTTGCTTGTTCTCCAATTAAAGGAAATAAAAAAAGTGTTAAATAAAATGATATAGCTATTCTTATTGTAGGATTTACAGTTTTATGTCCAACAATAGGCATAAACGCCATAAAAGACAAGATTCTTGCTAATAATAATAAAAATGAAAAAACTAATTGCTGATCTAGTAAACCTATTAGCTCTTGCATTTAAAAACCTTACATATAGTTTTCAATAGTTTCTAAAGCATCTTCCTCTTGATCTTCATTATTCGTGTTGTTTACAACATTTTGTTGATTATCTTGATTTTGTTGATTGCTATTTTGACTGAAATTTTGACTAGATGAATTATCACTTTCACTTTGTGTTCCAAAATTTAATGTAACACTAGATGAGTCACTAAAATTCCTTTGCAATGCACTTTGTAAAGCATTTTTATTTTCACTAAATGTCTCCATTGTTCCACTGTTACTCATATTCATACTTACACTTAGACTATTATCTACTTTGTTTGTTCTCATCACTATTGATATATTACCTAAATTATCAGGATTTAAATTCATTCTAAAAGCAGTAACAGGTGGTTTGTAGTTTAAATACATATTTCTAGCTACTTCACTCATAAAGTTTCCAACTTTTTGTTGTGCACCTATTATTTTACTCTGAATAGTTTGTGTTACATCACTAGGTACACTTAAATTAACTACAACTTCTTTTTTTGTGATATCTTTTGTATCATCATTTTTAACAGATATATCAGCTTTGTTAGCTACTATATTTTGTTGATCTTTGATAGGTTTTGCTAAAGTATCATCTAGATTTTCTAGTTTATTGTCTATTACCATTTTATCAAGTCTTGTGGTGTTATTTAGATTAATATTTTTATTGTTAATATCATCTATTATTTTTGGTTTTACTGACTCTACATCAGATTTGACTTTTATTTTTTCAGGATTTAAATCAAGCATATCAGCACTTTTCATAACACTTTTTAGATCTTTATTTTCTTCAATTACTTTTTTTGATTCATTGATTTGTTGTTTTGAGATCATCTCTTTTAAGTGTGTTTGTCCACTTAAAAATGAGTTTGCTAAAAATGGATTTTTTAAATCACTACTAGATTTATTAGTAGTTTGAGATTCATTATTTGGCTTTTTATTTGTATCATTTATAAAATCAATCAATTCATCTGTGATTTTAATATCTTCATTATTTATAAATGATTTATCAATTTTTACTGTTTCATTTGATTCTAATTTTTTATCTACTTTAGTATCATCTTTTATGATTTCTGGTTTAACAATATCAGTTTTAATCTCTGGTTTGATTTGCTCTTTTGGAATATCTTGTTTTATTATACTCTCTTGTGATACTACTTTTTTATCTATTTTAGTATCATCTTTTACAGTATCTTTTATATCAGTTTTTATGATTTCTGGTTTGATTTGCTCTTTTGGAATATCTTGTTTTATTATACTCTCTTGTGATACTACTTTTTTATCTATTTTAGTATCATCTTTTACAGTATCTTTTATATCAGTTTTTATGATTTCTGGTTTGATTTGCTCTTTTGGAATATCTTGTTTTATTATACTCTCTTGTGATACTACTTTTTTATCTGTGGTAACATCATCTTTTATACTATCTTTTATATCAGTTTTTATGATTTCTGGTTTAACAGTATCAGTTTTAATCTCTGATTTGATTTGCTCTTTTGGAATATCTTGTTTTATTATACTCTCTTGTGATACTACTTTTTTATCTATTTTA
>JAYEJC010000089.1:0-27334 GCA_034660335.1 Campylobacterota bacterium | reverse complement strand
GTTTTTATGATTTCTGGTTTAACAGTATCAGTTTTAATCTCTGATTTGATTTGCTCTTTTGGAATATCTTGTTTTATTATACTCTCTTGTGATACTACTTTTTTATCTATTTTAGTATCATCTTTTATATCAGTTTTTATGATTTCTGGTTTAACAGTATCAGTTTTAATCTCTGATTTGATTTGCTCTTTTGGAATATCTTGTTTTATTATACTCTCTTGTGATACTACTTTTTTATCTATTTTAGTATCATCTTTTACAGTATTTTTGATATTTTGTGAATTTGATTTTAACATCTCATTTAATTCAGTTTCAAGTCTATTCTCTTTAACTTGATTTGTAACAATATCCACTAATTTATTAGCTACTATATTATTTTTTGATTCAGTTTGAGTTTCATTTTTAGAGATAGTCTCTTTTTGGGTAGTATTCTCTTTTATTTGATTTTTTAACTCATCTTTAGTTTCACTATTTGATGTCGCTTGATTCATAAGTGAATCAAATAAAGAGGGAGTTGATTTTTCAGTACTTACTTTTGTAGAATCAACTACTTTTAATTTATTAGCTTGACCTTTTTCAAGAATAGATAAAAAATCTGATGACATAGTTATCTATCCTTTTAATATCTCTAAAGTTTTTGTATCTAAATCTTTTTGTGTTTTAAATGCTGAAACATTTGCTTCATATGATCTCATAGCCTCAACTAAATCAACCATCTCTACAACTGGATTAATATTTGGGTATGCGACATATCCATCTTTGTTTGCATCTGGATGATTTGGCTCAAACTTCATCATTGGCTCATCTTTTGACTCAATAATCTCTTTGACCCCAACTCCTCTTAATGATAATAAATTAACATCATTTTGAGCAGCTTCAAATTTATTTTCATCCTTAATTCCCATTAATATCTCTTGAAAATTAACATTTTGTTTTTTATATGGACCACCATCAATAGTGTGTGTTGTTTGAGCATTTGCAATATTTGCACTTACTACATTTATTCTAGTTCTTTGTGCGTTCATACCAGAAGTAGTTATATCATAACCATCAAAAAAACTCATAATAACTCCTTATTAAATTTGCATTGCCATGACTTGTTTATATGCCCCAAGTGCTTTATTTTTCACCTCTAGTCCAAGTTTTAAACTCAATTCAGCTTCTTCTATTTTTTGAACAGCTTCTTGAAGATTATCAACTTTTCCTGTAGCTATATCATTCATTGCATTATATGCAGCTACTTGAGTATTATTAACCTCATTTATAGAGTTTTTTAACATATTTGAAAAAGAGCCTTGATTGTTATTTTTTTGATCAAGCAATTGATTTTGAGTTGAATCTGTTCCAATATCTGTTAAAGATGAAGTATAATCTTTATTTAAACTATTGATTGAATTTGTTATCTCTGCTAATTTCATAACATTCTCCTATTTTTTACTTTTTATTTTTTGTACTTTGAACAGATGCTTCTTGTATAGCTAAATCATTAACTAGTGTTTCTAACTGTGTTGATGATTTTTCAAATTCTAACTTATTTTCAGTATTATCTAAATTAATCAAAGAGATCGACATAGATAGCATTATATTTGCTATACCTTTAAATCCAATTGTAACTATCACAATCCAAGATATCATCTCAAATGGGCTAAAAAATGATGCATTTAAAACAAAAAATATAACTACTGCAAAAAATACTGCAGCTACATAAGTATTTAAAATTTTACTTCTTATTAAGTTTCTTGAAAAATTTTCTACAACCAATTTTTATCCTAACTCTTTAATCAAATTATTAACCAATGTATCAAGTTGAACAGCAGCTTGTTCATACATAAACTCTTTTGTATAGAGCTTTCTTAATCTTCCTGTTGTAGATATACTTTTACTATCTCCAACATTTCCTATATATTTTACCATAAAATTTCTATTAAGTTTATTTTTTACTGCTAAATTTGTAATAGATTTTGTAATTGTCTCCCCTATTTCATACTTTGAGGTATGATTAAAACACAACATCATCTTATTTTTTTTACGACTCAACATTTTTATTAAAGCATATACATCAGTTAAAGCACTAGGATCTGTAGTTGTAATAGCTATTATATTATCTGTTAATTCTAAAAACTCCTGTACATGTTCGTTTATACCTGCACCTGTATCTATAAGCAATATATCGTATCTATCCAAAGATACGATCTCATCTACAATTGTTGTAAAAACCATACTTGTATTTTTGTTTGTATACTGAAAACCACTTTGACCCGCAATTAAAGTTACATTTTTATTACCCGTACTTAATAATATCTCATCAATAGTTGCATTACCATCAAAATAATCAAAAAAAGTATTTTTTGGTTTTATATCAAATAAAACTTGTAGATTAGATAGTCCAATATCAGCATCCAAAATAGCTACTTTTAAATCTTTTTGTGACATCAAATAAGCGATATTTGATGCAATTGTTGATTTTCCTACACCACCTTTACCCGATGTTATTGCTATTACTTTTGTTTTAGAATTAGAATTAATTCTTTTTGTCATAGATACAAGCTTATTAGCTTGTGTTGATATATGATTAAACATTCTTATCTTTTTGGAATTTGTTTATTCATAAAACAATCAATCAAATAATTGCTATTAGCTTCAATTAAATCATCTGGAACATTTTGACCAACAGATAAATAACATATTGATTTTTTTGTTTTATGTGCAAAGGATATTAGATTTCCATAGCTTATAGTCTCATCTAATTTTGTGAATATTAAATTATCTATATGTAGTGTTGAGTAGTTATTATATATCTCTTGAAGATCTGATGTTTTTACATTTGAAGGTAATACCAACATTTTTTCTATTGGTATCTCACTTAGGTGTTGTTGGTATTGGTTGATTAGTTCTATTTTATCTACATCATACTGGCTTCCACCTGCTGTATCTATTAAGATATAGTGACAATCCTCTAATCTTGCAATCGCTTCATTTAACTCTTCTGGTTTTTTTACTATCTCTAAAGGCAATCTCATAATATTTGTATAGGCCTTAAGCTGTTCAACTGCACCAACTCTAAATGAATCCAAAGTTACGATACCAACTTTATAATTTGTACCCATTTTATAGGCATATCTAGCTGCTAATTTAGCTATTGTTGTTGTTTTACCAACACCTGTAGGTCCAACAAACATCATGATTTTTCTTTGATGAGTTCTTAAAGGGACTTCATGTTTAATAGCTATAATTCTTCTTAAAATCAATTTAAAAAAGTCTTTCACTTTAAAAGGGTTTGATTTCATACTAACAGGCAATTGTTCGATAGTCTTTTTCATTATACTATATGTCATCTCTTGATCAAATTCATTTGCTTCAAATAATGAATATATATCAATAAACTCAGGAGGGATAATTAAATCAAATAAGTGACTTTTAGGTTCCCATAATGTTTTTTGAACATTTGAAATAGAGTTTTGCATATTTTCTATTTGTGCTTTAAAATCATAAAATTGAGTATTATTAATACTATCTATCTCTTTAGTTTCTTTAATATCTTGTGTTGATTTATCAGCTGTTACAATTGTGTGTTGTGTTGGATAATCTTTGTGTTTGTCATATTCCTCTTCCAACGCAACAACTATCTCATACATATTTACACTGTTTTTACCCTTTGAAGATATCTTTTTAGTTGATATCACAACAGCATCAGAGCCGCACTCTTTTTGTGCATTTTGTAAAGCTTTGGTAGGTGTTTCGCCTAAAAATGAGAGCATCTTCATCTGCTTTTATCACTTCCATTTTTATAAATTTTTATTATTGTACCATCTAAATTCTTAATTTTTATATAGTCTTTAGTTTCTTTAATTAATTCACCCTCTTTTTCTATCTCTAATAAACCAAAGTTAAATTTAATTTTTCTATCTGTTTGCTCAAATACATCATCTTTACATATCGCTTTATTTTTTAAAATATAATGTTTAGCTCGTAATTTATTCTCTTTTAACACATCTATATCAAGATATTTTTTACATTTGATCTCTGCTGAAGCTTTTATAATTTTAACATTTGATGTAGTTAATTTTTCTTTCCAATTGATTGTTTTTGTACTTACAGGTAAAAGTACAACTTCACAATACAAATATAGATTAAATAAAATTATTAAAAATATACTTTTCACTAAGCCATAACCTCTACTAATGATCCACCATTTACTTTTTTGATATCCTCAATGATATCTTTGTACATCTCTTTTACAGGTAAAACAATAGCACCTAATTTAGAGTTTAATTCATACAACTCTTTTAGTTTAATCTCTAATCCATCAATATCTTCTTTGTATTTTCTAATATCAACACCATTTTGAAACTCTTTTGAGAGTTTTGTATTTAGATTACTTTTAAATTTTGCCAACTCATCCATTTTTAGAAGCTTGATGTGGTTTCGCTCAAGTAGCTTTTCGTGTCTTGCTGCTTTTACATCTACTATATCAAGTTTTGTAGCTTCTATTAATTCATTTGTAACTATTTTTATATCAACTATTGTTTCATTAATCATGATTTATTCTCACTTAAAAATTTAAATAACATATCACTAATCCCTAAAGAACCAGATGATTTTTGTGATAATGCATCTGTATACATACCTTTTATTATTTCAGAACCTGTTCCCTCACCTGCTAATTTTGATGATTTAAGTGATGTTTCTAGTAAATGATTCATAAAAAAAGATTCGAAACTATTACATACCTCTTTTAGTCTATTGTCATTTTCATCTTTTAAACTAATATCTTTTATATTATTATATTTATTAGGTTTAATATCATTTATACTTAAAAATTGGTTATTGATATCCATCTTAAATTCCTATTCTTCTAATCTATCAAAAAAGTTTTCCTCTTTTGCCATTCTATCATTGTCTTGTGATGTTGCTGTAAATCTCAACTCTACTCTTCTATTTTCAAATGCATTATCACTTTTTGGTCTATATGAACCAAATGCAGCAACTTTTAGTGTTGCTGGGTCTATTTGATTTTTGATCAACTCTTTGATTACGGAGATAGATCTCAATGCTGATAAATCCCAAGAATCTCTTGGTATCCCATCACCTCTTAAATAGTTTGAGCCTGTATGACCTATAACTTCTATATCAAATTCTTGAGTCATTGTTCTTAAAATTCTTGATAATTTTGTAATAAATCTTTTGGCATTTGGATTATCTAGACTATATTCACCCTCTGTAAACATCAAAGATGATGGAATATCTAAGGTAAATTCATTATTACCTTTCATTGTCATATCAACTTTTTGATTCTCTTTATCACTAGTATCATTAAACTCTTGAGTAACCTCTTCAACTAGCTGAGCAACATCTGCTGCTTGTTCATCAGCACCCATATCATCGCTACTTCCAGCTTCACTTTTATCTGCGTGATACTGTGAGAGACTCTCCTCTTGGGCTTCAGCTGTATCCATAGCACCCTCTAAAAAGCCCATACTTCGTCTCATTATCTCAAAATACTCTTCAACTTTCTTTTTATCCATTGTTGCCATAGATAATAAAAGAATAAAAAAACACAACAACAATGACATAAGGTCACCAAATTGAACTAACCAACCTGGTAAACACTTAGGACAATCTGGACACTTCTTTTTAGCCATATTTTACGCTTCTGGTGCCGATGGTAATATTGCACCAAGCTTCATTTTTATATTACCAATTGATTCTTCAGCTCCTATCATATGAGCACCTTGAATAATAATTTGTGATGCTATCATCTCTTTTGAATGTTTTTCAGATAATTTACTTTCAAAAACACCAGCAAAACCTGTACCAATCAAAGCACCATACATAGTAGTAAGCAAAGCAACCGCCATAGCAGGACCAACAGCTGATGGATCAGATAAGTTGGCAAGCATAGCAACAAGTCCAACAAGTGTACCAATCATACCCATAGCTCCAGCACTTCCACCTATACTACTAAACATAGATATCATTGTTTTATGTCTGTTTTCCATATGCTCTAGCTTTATCTCTAATAAATTTTCTAGTACATCTGGTTTAGTATTATCTACCAAAAGATTTAGTGCTTCTTTAAAAAATGGATTTGACTCTTGTTGAATTTTTGCTTCAACTGACATTACTCCATTTTTCTTAATATCTGTTGCATAAATAATTATTTTTTCAATAAGCTCTGGGATTGATTCTACTTTGACCTCATTCATAGCAACACCAACTGATTTACCAAATTTTCCTAAAGCATCACCTTCAAATGAACCAATAGTAACAGCAGCAGTACCACCAAAAACTATAATAACAGATGGAATATCAATATATGCACCAAATCCTGCACCACCTAAAATAATAGCTAAAGCAACTAATCCCCAAACTCCAGCTAAACCACCTGCACTCGTCTTATCCATATCATTCCCAACTTAGTTTAATTTTGGTTCGCCAATATTTTTGATTTTTACACCAAACTTACCATCTACAATTACAGCTTCACCATCACCAATAACAACACCATTTACTAAAATCTCTAATGGTTCATTTGTCATTTGAGTTAATTCAATTATCTCACCAATATCCCAGCTTATTACATCTCTTAGTAAACAAACTTTTGTACCTAATCTAACACTTAGTCTTAGTTTTATATCAAACAACAATCTAAGGTTATCTACAGACTCTTCACCTAAAAGTGAACTAAGTACAGAGTTATTAGTACTAGTAGTTTCTACTTGTCCTACTTGAGTAGACTCTTGTTCAGCAGGAGCATTACTTGTTAAATTTGATATATAACTTACCATTACATCATCAAATGCCAAATATAAAACTAGTGATTCTTCATTTAGTTGAATCAGTATTTTATAAACTTGTGTAATATTTGATTCTTCACTACATCGAATAACACCACTATCACCTAAAGAAAATTTCATACCAGATATATCTTCAAATCCTTGAGCATTTACACTAGTTGTTATACTTCCTGATATTGTTGATATTATCTCTTTTACTGCATCTGATATCTCATCATCTATAGAATCTTTTAGATCTGCTATTCCACCTAGCATAAGATATTCAAACTTCGTAGCAGTTGCTGTAGGTATATAAAAATCCCATGCTGAAGAGTTTGAACCAAACTCAAACTGTGAAGTTACTTTAATACATTGTTCAGAGTCTAATATTTTATCATCTAATAATAAAACATCCTCCACTGACCCACTTACAGATAACAAACTTTCAAGAGTACTTACTATCTCATTTTTTATAATATTTGATAAATCTGATGCCAATTTCTACCCTAACTTTGTTTTGTATTTTGATACGCTTCTGATAAACTTTGTTTTAGCCTAAACATATCTTCTGTTGGAAATTGATATTCATTATCACCTCTAGTTACTCTTACAAAAAACTCTTTTGAGTCTTCGTTATAACCAAATTTTACATTATCTAAAATAATATCATTCTCTTTATTTATAGCTTTTGGTTGTGCATTTTTGTATTGTTCATCAGGATCAACTTTTGTTTTCTCTTCTGATTCTTGAATTTTGGAAACTTTAGATACATATTCAACCTGTGACTGCTCTATCATTTCAAGTCTATTTAATTGCATTTTATCCTCCTAATTTACATAATACTTGATTATATCATAATATTTATAATATTATATTTTTTTTAAAATATTTTATAAACTTTCTAAATAATTATTCAGATTATTTAGTTTTATATCTATTAAATTACCTTTTAATTTATTATTAAAGAATTGTGGGGCTGTATTTAATTTTAATTCTTGGACTAGTTTTGTACCACCTAAAAATTTTGCATCCATATCTTTGTACACAAATTCTATCTCAGCCAATATTGCATATGCAACCTCTGGTTCTTTTATATCAAGATAAGCTGCTATTAATAAATAAAAAGAATCCATACTCTCTAGTCTATATTTTTTTTGGATGAATTCCATCAATTTGATTGACTCTTTTGGGTTATCTTTATACAGCTCCACTATAGCTTTTGTTCTTAAATAACTTGGCTTTAAATTATCAGGAATATTAAAATTTGTTTTATGAAACAAACCTAAAGCCATCAATGTATCTAAATAAAAATCAGTAATTACTAAGTTTGTATCTAAAAAATTATTATTAAAAATCTTTGGTAAAGTATCTTGCAGCCTTGATATATAAACATAATCATTTTCATCTGTTTCTCTTGAAACTAAGTTAAAAAGATAAACCAAAGGATCTTTTTGAAACTCAACTAGCAGTGGTTCAGTTTTTATAATACCTTTTTTGTCAAGATTATCAACAAAATATAAAGCTCTGAAAAATATTGATTTTTTTTGTTCATAGCTTAATCTTCTTGGGTCTAATTCAATAGATGGATTTTCAAAAATTTTGTATAGATATTTTCCAAAGTATCTATATGAACCTTTTTTTGAGACAATATTTTTAATAATCAGCTCTTTTTCTATTTTATTTATCTTTATACCTAGTTTTCTAGCTGTTAGTATCATCATAACTGAATATAATTTATTTCCATGTTCTAAACTATAAGCTTTATTAAAATATTTATATGCGTTTCTATAGTCATACACTTGAGCGTATGATATAGCTAAATTATAATACTCATAAGAGTTTGTATCAATCTTTGCATCAATCATATCTTGTAAAACTTGTACTCGATATATTGGGTCTAATTTTATAACTTTTAAGAAATTTGAATTATATTTAATCATTGTGTTTAACTCATTGATATTTTCTTTATTTTTAATAATAAACGCATGAGTTGAATTATTGTTTAAAACATCATAATCCTCAAATATAAATGGTGCAAAATAATATATAAAATCAAGTTTTCTATCAAATGAAAAGTTTGTGATTTTTTCAAAGTATTCAGAAGAAGTTAGTTTGTTTTTATTAAAAAAAAGCTCCAAAGGCATCTTTTTGTTTGATTTAAATATTTTTTTTCTATCTTCTATTTTAACTATATTTTCTTTGATATTAATAATATCATTTGCTTTAATATCTCTATACAGTTTAAACCACAAAATATCATTTTTTAGTTTATCTCCACCTGCTTTATCATATGCAATATTTAATGATGTTTTTGCTTTTGTATATTCTCTTAATTTCAAATATAAAAGTGCTACTTTTAAATCAGATTTATTTTCAAGCTTATTTAACATCTCTAAAGCATATTGGTATTTTTTTTGTAATATCAAAGAGTCTATCACTAGATGTTTTTCATTTTCAGTGAGTCTTTTTGAATTTGCACTAACTTTTGTTATCTCATTTATATAATCAACATCATCAGTTATTTTATATAAATAATAAGCAGAACTAAAATATGAAAATTTGTCTTTATGAATTAGCTCTTTTATATCAAATATTTTTTTAAGATATAAATAAGCATTTTTGTTTGAATTTAATTTATAATAAGCAATACCTATATTTAAAAATGAGGGTACTTTTAAAAGTTTTGCTGATTGTTTAAATAGATTTATAGCCTCTTTATATTTATTTTGTTCCAAAAAAAGAACTGCTGTATTGAATTTTACAATCAGTTCCCTTTTCTCTTGAGCTTCTATTAAGTTTTGATGCTCAAATAAAATTTGAGGTTGAGACTCTAAAGTTTTATTTTCTAATCCAAATAGATTATAAAAAGATATTACAAATATAAAAACTAAGTATTTTATCATATCTAATAAACAGATCCAACTGAAGCATAGAGTTCATCTACTCTCTCTTGAAGTAGTTTATTTCTATGCTCTAATTCAGTATTTCTTAGTTTTAACTCTTGCATATCATCTCTAGTTGATTTTAGACTATCTTGAGAGTCATTTATAGTTGCTAGTGAAAATTGAACTTGTTTTTCAAACTTTGCTTTTAGTTTTTCCAAGTTTTTATTTTTTTCCTCTGCAAGCTCTTTCTCCTCTGCAATCTTACGATATAAAGATTTGTATGTACTACTACTACTATAAAAATATAAAGCAAGTACACCAAATATTGATATTAGTAAAAAGTCATTCATTTATACAACCTATTTTTTAAGTTGTATAAGTGTTGTTAAAATCTGATCAGAAGTTGTGATAGACTTTGAGTTTGCCTCAAATGCTCGCTGAAATACCATTAGATTTACAAGTGATTCACTTAAATCAGCAGTTGATAACTCTAGTGTTTGAGATGCTACTGCTGCTGCTTTGTCATTGTTTTCATTGTATATAGCTTCACCAGAGTCGTTTGTTTTACCCATTAAGTTGTTACCTTCAGATGTAAGACCTCTTTCATTGTTAAACATCGCAATTGACAATTGACCAACAGCAAATTCTGCTCCATCTTGTGTCATAGTGATAAGTCCAGTAGAATCAACATTAAACTCACCAAATGCACTATCTGATATACCTAAA
Organism: Campylobacterota bacterium; assembly: GCA_034660335.1. Taxonomy (GTDB): domain Bacteria; phylum Campylobacterota; class Campylobacteria; order Campylobacterales; family Arcobacteraceae; genus JAIOSF01. Next base: position 16,947 of record JAYEJC010000089.1, on the reverse strand, counting down.
TTATCAAGTCTAAGTTGCAATGAATCTTTTGCAGCTGTTTGATTTAATTTGTTTACCATTTCTAAAAACTCTGCATCTGCACCTGAGTTTACACTCATCTCTGTATTTTTATTGTATGTAGTTCCACTCTCTGCAATACTCCCAACAAAAGTACCACCTGGATTTGTACTTTTTGTCTCAATAACTAAATTTCCATTATAGTTAAATGCAGTAACAAATTCTGAAATATCTGCATCTGCATTAATTGCAGCGACATAGTCATCAACTGTTGTTCCACCAGCCGTTACTGAGTATTGCATAGTTGAATTATCTGGATCAGTTAAAGTAAATGTACCTGCAGCTGCAGGTAGATCTGTACTACTCCAGACATCTCTTTGATAACCTGAACCTGCTTTGATCAATGCTTCTCTAGCACTCTCAACTGCACCAAATCCAGCACCCTCAACAGAAGCAGTAACAATACTATTTGTTCCAGGAATAACAGTTTTTGATGATGCTATATATTCTGAACTATCACCTAAAATAAACTCCTCCCCAGGAACTAATGCTTCTATTACTAAAATTGGATCTGTTTCAAAAGCTGCAGCAACAGTAGTTATATCACCCTCTGTTTTATCAAATGAAGTATCAGCCATATATGCAGTCAAACCAGTTGTTTCAGATATTTCATCTGCTAATGCTCTATATGTCATAATTTTACTTGCAAGTATATCATCATCTGTTGTATCTGTTACACCATCGCCATTATGATCAACTGTTGCAGTTATACCATATGTAGTAGCTGTAGTTTCTATATAATTTACAGATATTTTTTTTCCATCTATATATACAGAGACCTGATCACTCTCGTCAGTCAAGTTACTAATAGCAGCACCTGGAAGTGTTACAGAAGATTTTTGAGCTATAGATGGTGATGAGTTTGCTTCTGGGTCATTTGCATACTCTGCTAATTTTGATTGATAATCAGTAATCAGTGCTTCAACATCATTGATTTTTGATGACATTGTTTTGTATCCCAATCCACTCATAACAGAGTCATCATCACTTGTAGCTGTTGATTGATAATCTGTAAACTTACCTGTAATAGTCTCAATCATACCATCTTTTTGGATAATCTGATTTGCTGCAATTTTACTATAATCATTTGTAAAGTTTAAGATATTACCATTTGTTGTAGTTACATCTTGCTCTGGATCTAAAGGTGAGATTCCCCATCCTATCACATCATATGAATTTGCATCTTGAAGTGTACCAGAGTCACCCATACGAAAGTTTCCTGCTCTTGTATAAAACTCTTCACTACTTCCTGTAGCATTTGGATATTTTACTGCAAAAAAACCACTCCCCTCAAGTGCAACATCGTATGATACACCTGTAGATTTCATATTTCCTTGAGAAAATACTTTTTCTGCATCAAGTACTTTTGAACCTTTTCCAATAGCATCTTGATACATCTGATCTGCAAAAGATATTCTTGATGATTTATAACCTATAGTATTAACATTTGCTATATTATGTGACTCATTATCCAGAGCTGATTGTTGTGTTGATAGTCCTGATATTCCTGTCCAAAGTGATCCAACCATAATAATTTCCTTTTTGTATTAAATATTTAATATTTCATTTTTGTAAAATACGAACATAAATATGCTCAAATATAAACTCCATATTTATTGGAATTTATATTTAAACAGACCTAATAAAGGTAAGATAAAGTTATCTAACCTCTATTATACTACTTAGTGGTAATACCTCTGCTGACTCTGCATATGTTATTGTTGAGCCATAATAAGTATATTTTGATGTGACATCCTCATCTGTTACTAACTCACCATCTTCATCTAGTATTTGAACCTCACCATCTTCATCTAAAATAAAATTGCCATTTGCATCCATAGAGATCATATAGTCAGTAAGCTCACCATCTTCATATATTCCACCAGATGAGCCATACTCTAGAAAATCTTCTGTTTCAGTATTTTGCAACACATCTGAAAGTCCAGTCATTTGTCTTGCAACCACATTTAATTCACCATCTTCACTACTAATAGATTCTATTTTAAAAGATTTATTATAACCATCACTACCAAGCTCACCATTACCTACTGTTTTTCCAATTAGATTTGCAGCAGTAGATAAAGCTGAATTTGCATAAGAAGATCTTAGTGCATCCATAGATTCTGCCATTGATAGATTTGACTCAATAGTTGACATTTGAAGCTGGCTATCCATCATAGCTGAGCTATCCATAGGATCTGTTGGATCTTGCATCTTAAGCTCCTCTATCATCAATGTCAAAAAATCATCATTTGTAAGCTCATCATTACTTACTGCTGTTGTATAACTATTTCCATTTACATCAACTGAACTACTTGTTGTTACTGTATCTACTGCCATAATATCCCTTTATATTGATTTTTCATCAAAGAAAAATCCAACAACTTTTTGGGCATTCATTGCATCTTGAACTCTAATTGCTAGTTTTTCTTCCATCACTATTATATCACCAGTTCCGATAATTCTTTGGTTTACAAATATATCTCCACCATCACCAGCTATTTTATTTAAAGTGAGCACTTCACCCTCACTGAAATTTAAAAAATCCTTAACAGTTACATCAGTATGACCCAACATAACATCAACAACAATCTCTGTATCTACTAAAGCCTCATAATCTTGTGTGGTAATTTCCATATTAATCTTTTATATAATTTTTGATTATTATAACATAAAAATATTTTTTTGTATAATATTTATAGGGCTATGGTAAGAAAATTTAATAATTTATTCTAATATTAAGAAATGCAAAATAAATTATATCACTGCATCTAGTGATTCGAGCATTGTTTGTACTTTTGATTCTATATTTCCATCAAAGTTACCCAAATCACTTGCTATTACAACTCCACCTGCTGTTACATTTGGATCTTCAAGTAAAACAATATGATTTTCAAATACAATTTGATCTTTTAGATACAGATAATCTTTAGGATTTAGATGAATTGTCACTTTTGAAGCAGTTTTTATTTTGTTCATTATATTTTCAATAGTCTCTTTTGCTATTAAAGAAGATTTCTCTCCTACTTCTATACCTATAATTTTTTGAGCTATTGATAGCGATGTTTTTAGTATTTTATTTTCCATCTGAAAAGTTGCTTGTTCAAAAAATGATGAATAATTTTTTAAATCTTTTAGTGCTTGAATAAGTTGTTTATCCAATTCCCTACTATTTACACCATTTGTCTCTATACTTACTACTTTTGCTTGTACTTGTTCTATGGATGATTGAAGTTTTTGAATCTCAATAAGCAAAGGGTCTGGTTCATTTGGATTGACTTTATCTTTTAGAGTTGCTACACTTTTCATTTTGTCATTTTGAACCACTTCTGTACTAGTTACAAAACTACCTAATTCAAATGGTTGAGCTTCACTATTTGATTTTATAATTTTTGATGTTGTGTTTACATTATTTTTATCCATATTCTACTCCTCCTCAAGTCTTTCTATCTCACCACTATCTAGAAGTTTCATAGCTACTTCTAGTATTTTTTTCTGAGCTTCCTCAATATCTTTGATTTTTGTTTTTCCTAACATCTCAAACTCTTCATTAAATCTATCTTTTGCTCTTTGTGACATAGCACCTTTTATGATATCCATCTCTTCTGGAGGTGAATTTTTTAGTGCTACTGTTAAGTCTTCTGTTTCTACATTTCCTATAACTTTCATTATATCATTTTGTTCTAATGCAAGAAGATCTTCAAATACAAACATATTTTCTTTTATCTTTCCTGCTAAAACTGGATCAATTCCTGTAATATTATTTAAGATATCTGCTGATTTTGGTCCCATTTTATTAAGCATATCTGCTACAGTTTTAACGCCACCAACAGTTACAATTGAAGCTAATAAAGATTCTAATTTTTTCTCCAAGACATTTGACATTGACCTTACAATTGATGGTGAGACATCTTTTATTGTCGCCATTTGCATACTGATTTTTACTTTTAAACTATCATCAAGTTTACTCAACACTTCTGATGCATCGCTAGGATCCATATGTGCTAACACTACTGCAATTGTTTGAGGCGACTCATCTTTAATAAAGTCAGCTAATTGTTTAGGGTCAATATTATCAAGATAAGCAAACGATTGTTTTGCTTCTTGAAGTCTTGCTAATTTTGCTAATACCGCATCTGCTTCTGCTTTTCCTAATGATTTGTATAAAATATCTTTTGCATATTCAAACCCTCCAGAACTTATATAAGAGTTTGATTTTATAAAAAGGTGAAACTCTTCTAAAATAGCAAGAGATGTTTCTTTGTCTACTGAATGAATTTGTGTAATAGAAGTCGATAAATCCTCAACTAACTCTTTTGATAAATTTTGAAATATCTTAACAGTAGCTTCTTCACCAATTAAAACACAAAAATGTGCACATTTTTCAAGCATCGACATACCTTGAAGTAGATCATGGTTAGCTTCTCTATTTGTCATTATAAACCTTTGTTATTATGATTTAAATTTAGCATCACCTTCACTTAATAGCATGCTAATCATTTTTGCTATATCTTCTGGATTTGAAGTAACTGCCTTATCTATATCTTCTATTAAAACTTGATACTTAGCAGCTTCTTCTGCATCTAATCCATCAATATTATTTAAAATCTGACTTTTAATTTTAGCTTTTAATCTTGATTGTTCACTTAAAGCATCAAATTCATCTTCATCACCCAAACTATCTAGTTCTGAATCTTTAGCATCTTTTGATGAGCCTTCCATCAACATTATCTCATTGTTTGCTATAAATTTTTTATAAAAGATAAATAATAATATACTAGCAATTAAGTATTGTATATATTCACCAAAATCTTGCATAGCAGATTTTGCAGCGAACAATCCCATACCTGTCTCATCTTCTTCATTATCACCTTCAGCACCTTCACCAATTGGTTTTAATCCTAAAAACTTAAATGCTTTTACCGTAACACTATCACCTCTTTTGGCTTGAAAACCTATTGCTTCTTGAACAACAGAGTTTAAGTTTTGGAAAAACTCCTCTTTGTTTTCTAGTTTTTCTAAAATTGTAGAATCAAAAGTAACAGCAGCAGTTACTTTTGCAATAGAAGCATATGCATTATTATGTTGATTTATTATCTTTTTTGATATCTCATAATTTGTAACATTTTTTGCTTCCTCTTTTGATGTTTTTGATTTTATATTATCTGTTGCTAAATCTGGATTCTCAATATTACTTTGAGCACCTGGTATGCCACCATATTTTGGCTCTTTCTCTTCACCTTGCGATGCTACTTCTGTTGTTTGTTGGCTTCTTATTGTACCCTCTGGTTCGTATATCTCTTGACTTATCTCTTGTTTTGTAAAATCAAGCTCTATAGAAACTTTTGCTACAACTCTTTGACTTCCTATAAATGGTTGTAATAGAGCTATAATCTTATTTTGATAATCATTTTCTAGTTTTATTTTATATTTTTCATGTTGGATATACTTCATACTATCAATATCATCTTGAGATTGCTCAAGCAATGAACCGCTTTGGTTTATAAGTTTTATATTTTTTGGTAGAAGTTTTGGTATTGCAGAAGCTATGAAGTTTTTTACCCCATCTATTTGCTTTCTTGTTAAAACTATCCCCTCTCTTAGGTTTAAAACTGCTGATGCACTTGGTGCAATTTTTCTTTGGGTAAATACTGACTCTTTTGGTATCGCTATCTTTACAGATGCTGATAATACACCTGAAAGTGACTCTAATGAACGACCTAGTTCACCCTCTAATGCTCTTAAATATTTTATTTTATTTTCAAAATTTGTTGTTCCTAATGAACTATTATCAAAAATCTCCCAACCTGTATGTTTACTAGTTGAAGCATCGCTTGTTACTAATTTTATTTTTGCTATATTTACATTTATTTTATTCGTTTTAATTGTAAGATTATTTCCACTACCTATAACAGAATACGGAATACCCTCTGCATCTAATTCATTACTTGCTAACATTACTTGATTTTTTGTTAGATTTGAAGCTACTGTATAGTTAAGCTGTTCATCTTGTGATTTAATATTAGAATAGATTAATAATCCAATTAAAAATAGAAATAAAATAGAAAAACCACCAATAATTACAGTTCTTTGTGCTGAATTAAGGTTATTTATAAATTTAAAAATTTGATCCATATTTTATTTATCCTAGTTTAGTTTTTACTTGAAGAGTCAATCATACTTTTAAACCATGCTGAATCTTTTTTTATTGAATTTTGTATAGCTGAAAACATCATTGTGTTTTGAGCTTGTTGACTCATTTGTGTATCTAAGTTTACATTGTTTCCATCATTTTGTTCATCTAAGCCATCAACTTCAAACATTTTTAGGTTTGATTCTTTTTTTTCTAAAGATAGATTCATATGACTAGAGTGTGTAACTTTTAATTGTAATTGTTCATTTGATTTATCAAGTTCATTTTTAAATCTTAAATCTTTTGTTTTAAAATCAGGTGTATCTATATTTGCTATATTTGAAGATATAACTTTTTGTCGTTCTGAACGATAATTAAGTTGTTTAAATAAAAGTTCTGTTACTCCACTTGCTTGCATCTATTTATTACCTACTAGTTCCAACTTCTGAAATCACTTTTTGATTTAATTCATCAATTCCAGATATTGCTTTTTGTGCTTGTTCAAATTTTCTTTGTGCTTCTATTAACTCACCCATAGTTTTAATAGTATTTACATTACTTCTTTCTATAGAACCTTGAGTAAATAGTTTGTTATTGCTATTGATCTGTTCTATTTTATTAGAATCTTTTATTGTGTAGTTATTGTTTCCAACTTTATCTAAATTTTTGATATCACTTGAAACTATTGATATATCTTTACAAAAAGTATCATCATTTACTACTATTGCTTTATTTTCATTATTTAATACTTTGTCACCATTTTTAGTAACTAAAATACCATTTAATACTTTAAATTCACCATCTCTTGTGAGTTGTATATCACCATTTTTTGTCTCTATTTTAAAATAGTTATCTTGCTCATTTATTGCAAAATCTAGTTTATTTCCAGTATCAGAAATAGAACCATTGCTTGTATTTATATAATTATTATCAATTTTTGGGATTGTATTCATAATATAACTTAATTTTGAAATATCTTTCTTCTCATCTATTGCTTTTTCTAAATAATGGTTAAAAGTTCCTTCAGATGTACTATCTTCTTTAAATCCAACTGTATTTGCATTTGCTAAATTATTTGATACAAGGTCAACTCTATTTAGTTGATTTACCATATTAGCTGTTAGTTGATGTATCCCTTGTGTCATATTATACCTTTTAGTTTGACATTTCTGATATTAGTGATTCTATATCATCAGCATTTACTGTTTCTGATGAATCACCTGAAATATGTTTTGCTATTTGAACCTCTGGCTTATCACTATCATCTTCAAATATACCATTTAAATAATTGCTTAATTTTCTTATTACAGCCATTACTCTTTCTATTTTTTGTCTATTTATATCGTGATATTGCATCAACTCCATAGCTTCAAATATTTTATTATTTTCACTATTAACTTTGTTGCTTAAACTACTAGAGCTTTCAAGAACTGTATTTGCTTTTTCTAAATTTTCATTAAAAAGAGCAATATTAGGAAATTTTGATGCTAATGATTCTAGTAATTCAACTTGACTTTTAATAAACTCTTCCATCTGTTTATTATATTTATCAATTTCATTATTTTCATCTAATACAAAACTCAAAACATCAAATATTTGGGAAGCTTTTTGTTCACTATCTTCAGCTACTTCATTTAGTTGATTTACAACTTTATGCTCTTTTTCTACTGGTAAAGGATATTTGTCTTCATTTATAGCCTCTTTTTTAGGAGACTCTACAGAAGTGATATTATCACTTTGTGAACTATCATCTGAATCTGTAATTCCATCAATTCCTGCTAATATATCATCGAAGTTATCTTCTGTAGATACTGGCTCATCATCTGTGATTCCATCAATTCCTGCTAATATATCATCGATATTATCTTCTGATTCTTGAGTTTCAGTCGCTTTGTTATCATCTTCTTGGAAATCATCTGCACCTTTCATTAGTGCTTCAATTTCCGCTTGACTCATACTCATTTGATTACCCTTTAACTAGTCCATCTAGTTTCTCTTTTAATACTTCTGCACTAAATGGTTTTACAATATAGTTATTAACTCCAGCTTTTAATGCCGTAATAACTTCACCTTTACCACCCTCTGTTGTAATCATAACAATAGGTATTTTCTTGTCTTTTGCTCTAATTGTTTTTACAAGCTCTAGACCATTCATATTTGGCATATTCCAATCAGTCAAAACAACATCATAATTGTTTTTTTCTTGAAATAGCTTCCACGCAACTACACCATCTTCAGCTTCATCAAAATCATCTTTTACTACACCTAATTGCTGCACAACATTACCAATAATTCTTCTCATTGTTGAACTGTCATCTACTATCAATATTCTCATACTATAATCCCTTTTTATATTAAATACCAAAGAGAAGTATACTCAAATAAGATTAAAATTTATCTTATACCAATATGATTTTTTATTAAAATTTATATATTTTTAATCTAATATTCAGTAAAATCAAAATATTAATAAAAACTAAGGAACTATATTATGATTAGAGGACTATACACAGCTGCTTCTGGAATGACTGCTCAACAAACAAATATTGATGTTATTTCTAACAATATTGCAAATGTAAACACTACAGGATTCAAACAAGATAGAGCTGAATTTCAAGACTTAATGTACCAATCTTTGAATTTCACAGCAGGTGCTACTTCTGCTGATAGTAATAATCCAACTGGGATTGATGTTGGTCTTGGGGTAAGAACATCTAGTATTCAAAAAAATTATAATCAAGGTAGTTTAAAAGAGACTGGAAATTCATTGGATTTAGCTATATCTGGTGATGGTTTTTTTAAAGTAACTATGCCAAATGGTGAAAGTGCGTATACTAGAAATGGTGAATTTAAGCTTGATAGTGAGGGTTCTATTGTTAATTCTAGTGGATATAAACTTGATCCAGAAATCGTTGTACCTTCTGAACTAACTGATCTTTCAATTGCACAAGATGGTACAATCTCAGCTATGAATCCAACAAGTGGTGAGATATCTACACTTGGTCAAATCACTATTACAAACTTTATCAATCCAGCAGGGTTGTCTCCACTTGGTGGAAATTTAGCAATTGCTACAAATGTATCTGGTGATCCTATAGATGGTACACCTGGTTCTGATGGTATGGGTGATATATCTCAAGGTATGCTTGAGGGTTCAAATGTACAGCTTGTAACAGAGATGGTAAATCTAATAACAGCACAAAGAGCGTATGAAGCAAACTCTAAGTCAATCACAACAACAGATACTATGTTACAAACAGTAAATCAATTAAAAAAATAATTTAAGTTAATTTATTAAAAGCAACCAAACTATATGAATTTAGAGGAACTTAAAAAAAGAAGAGAAGCTAATATTTTAGCTCACAAAAGAAAGAAAAAAGCATATTATCTAAAAACAAAATTAGAAAAAGCTCAAAAATCAAATAGTAAAAAAGTAAGTGCTATCAACTATGAAGTTGAGCTTTTTGGTGGAAATTTTGCAAAAAAATTAAAAGAGATCGCAAAAAAACAAAAAGATCATATCGATTCAAGAGAAGATATAATAAAACAAAAAATTGAAGAGTACAAAGAGAAAAAGAAAAATTATTATGAAGAGCATAAAAACAAAAGACTTGAATATGATAAAGAGTATAGAGAAAAGAAAAAAGAGAAGTTAAAAGAGTATAGAAAAGAGTATTATAGAAAAAACAAAGACAAAATACTTGCCAAACAAAAAGAAAATAGACTAAAAAAGAAAATGGAAACTAAATAATGGCATCAGATTTATCACATCTAGTTGAGGAAACCCTATGTAATACACTAAATGGTCTTTTAGCAAAAGAGGCTATTTTAAACGAAACAAACAAGGTCAATAGCAAAGATCTTTTGGATATTGAACTTTTAAAAGTTGACTCAACTTATGAATTTGATAATATAACATCTACATGGTCATACTATATACCTGCGTATACTGCATCATTGATATTTAACCTAATGCTAGGAGATGAAAGTGAACCTGCTTTAAGTATAGATGCTGATATAGCAGATGCTATTAATGAATTTGTCTCAAATACCTCAGGTGGGCTTACTACTGCTATTAATGGTTCTGGTTTTGAAGACCTTGGTAATTCAAAATTTTCAATAATTGAAAAAGAGATTATACCTGCTAATAGTATAGATGATTTTACTAATATGTATAAATTTTCTATTAATTTAGATGGAAAACCTATAAATATATTTATACTTTTTGACAAAGTAGTAATTCCATTTTTAGATAAAATATCTCAATCAATAGAAACAGTATATGAAGAAGAGATTATTAATGATGCACCTGAAGAATCAGTTGAAGAATCAATAGAAGAATCTAATGAAGAAAAAAATGTAGAAGAGTCCCCTGAAGAACCTAATCAAAGCACAGAATCTACTGAAAACATAGATCAAATATCAAATGAAGAAGAGAATAACACCACAGATAAAACTGAAGAGCTAAACAATAGTAGTGATACTAATAATAGTGATGAGAAAAACGATGATGAAGATAAAGAGGAGCTTTCACAAGAGGAGCTAAAAAATAAAAAACTCAAAAAAATAATAATAATAGTAGGTGGTCTTTTAGCTCTTACTATTGTTTCTGGACTTATAATGTTTTTTTTAGGGATGTTTGATCCAGAACCATATGTCCCACCAGCTGATGCAAACCAAACAAAAACTATAAAAACAGAAGATAATTTAGAGATTGTAAAGTATCCAAATAAAAGTGGAATTAATTTTAAATCTTCTATGATAAATAAAGTAAGACTAAATGCAAGATTAGAGATTTTGACAAAATATGAGCTTTTGAATGCAGAAGAGATAGAGAGACTAAAATTAGCTGAAAAACAAAGATTATTAAAACTCAAAAAAGAGGAAGAGCTTCTAGCCTTTGCTAATCAAAACAAAGAGGAAGATATTTTTAATACAGATATTAAAAATAACAACTCAACAAATAATCTAAAATTTGTATTAGTTCATAGTTTAAAATATACATTATATAAAAAATTAGTACTTAAAACAAAAAGCAAAAATAGTAGAATTTCTATTTGTAAAAATGAAAATGGAAGAACTGCTGTATATATTGGACCATTTGAATCTCAAACAAGCCAATCAAAAATGCTAAATCTTCTAAAAGAACAAAATCATACTAATGTTAGTCTAGAAAATTTAACACAAACTCAGTTTGATGCTAGATGTAATTTTGAATAAGTGAGATTAAACTATCTTTTGCTTCTAAAATATCTTTAGTATCAATACTTAATCCAGCGGCATTTTTATGCCCTCCACCGTTTAAGTTTTTGGCTATTTTAGATACATCTATATCACCTTTACTTCTTAAAGAGACTCTAACTTTGCCCTCCTTTACCCTTAGATACGCAATAACCTCAACAACAGCTATATTTAAAACCATATTAACAATATCATCACACTCACTAATTTTTGCACCTGTTTCATCTATCCACGAGTTTTCAAGATATACTGTTGCTAATCTACCTTCACTAGAAAGCTGTAGAGTTGAAAGTATTTTTGGCATTATTCTATATCTTGCTAATGAATCCCTTCTTAATAGTTTGTTAGCTATCTCACTAGGGCTTATGCCTGTATTTACCAATGTATTAACAACTTCATATGTACGAGATGTTGTTCTAGGTGTTGTAAAAGCTATACTATCATCATAGATACCTACATATAAACAAGATGCTATATTTTTAGATATTTTTATACTATTGTATTCAAATATATCATACAATACCTCTGCTGTACTTGCTTTTGAGTCATCTACTATATTTATATTAGCAAAGTTAGTGTTTGATTGATGATGGTCAATTGATATCACTTTTGTATCCAAAGCTAAGTCCAATCCTACCCTTAGTTCATCAGCACAATCTACATAAATAACCAAATCATAAAATTTAGGTACCTCACTAGTTATTTTATCAAACCTTGGAAGAAAATCAAGCGAGTTTGGTATCTCTTTTGAGCTATTGTAGACTTTATGTTTTATTTTATTTTCAAAACAATAGTTGCTAAGTGCTAATCCACATGATATAGTGTCTGCATCTGGATTAATATGTGTTAGTATAAGTATATACCTTGAGTCATTTATTAGATTTATCACTTCTTGATATTTTTTCATTTTTTTCCTTTTATATATCCTAGTTCTATTAGTTTATCATATATTTTTCCAGCCATTGGTCCTGCTGCACTACCACCGTGACCACCGTGTTCTACTAGTATAGTTACTACATATTTTGGATTTTTATATGGTGCATATGTAGTAAGCCAAGCTTGAGATCTTTGAAAATATTCCAGTTCATGCTCTTTCATCCTTTTCTTTTCAGATTGAGGTATACCTACTACTTGTGCTGTTCCTGTTTTTGCAGCTACTACAACTTTTGATTTGATATAGTTTTTAGCAGTACCACCAAAAACATTAGAAACATGATACATACCTTTTTGTACTATTTTTAAATCTCTTTTTTTTATTTTAGCATCTTTTGTTTCTACTAAATTATTATCTTTTAAGAGATGTGGTATTTGTAATTTATTTACAGCCATTGCCCCTGTATATCTTGCTATTTGCATTGGTGTTACATTTATAAAGCCTTGCCCAATAGAAGCCACAAGTGTTTCTCCTACATACCAAGGTGCATTTCTATTTTTTTGTTTCCACTCTTTGTTTGGATTGATCCCTCTTGATTCATTTGGTAGATCTATACCTGTTTTTTTACCTATTCCAAATCTATCCAATGTTTTATGAATATTGTTTATACCAACTTCTAAACTACCTTTATAAAAAAAATCATCACAACTTTCCCTTATAGCTTTTATAAAATTTGTATTTTTATGACCTTTATGTTTCCAACATCTAAACTTTCTTTTACCTAGTTGTAGTTCTCCTGTGCAGTATACACTAAAGTTTGGTTTTATTTTATGCTCCAAAAACGATATAGCAACTCCCATTTTCATAACAGACCCAGGTGGATAAAGACCATTTATAAGTTTGTTTGTAAATGGATGGTTAAAATCCTCTTGTATCATCTTCCAATCCTTATGACTAACACCATTTACAAAAATATTATTATCAAACTCAGGAAAACTACCTGCTGCTAGTATCTCTCCATTGTTTACATCCATCACAACAACTGCACCAGCTTTATTTTTAAATAGATTATGGATATATTCTTGTAGTTTTATATCTATTGTTAGTTTTATATCTTGTGATGTTGGTTTTAGTTCTTTTAGAACTTTTACTTTTTCATATATTGAATTTACTTGTATATCTTGATACCCTACACTACCTCTTAGTATCTTGTCATAGTACTTTTCCAATCCTGTTCTACCTGATTGTTCAAAATATTTTGATTGAGGGTCCTTTTTTATATAACTTTTTGGTGTTTTTCCTACATATCCAATTATATGTGCAGCAACATCTTTATATAAATATTCTCTTTTTGTTGTAGATTGTATCTCTATATTTTCTTTACTATTAAAGACCGTATAGTGTTTAAAAAACTCATCATAACTTATATATTCAACTAGTTTTACCATTTTATGTCTATATGGTGAGTCTAACTGTTTATATCTTTTTAATAACTTTTTATATTTGAATTTTGGGAAATATTTCACTACTAGTTTAGCTATCTCTTCAACCTCTTTAAACTCTTTGACACTTCGTAGGTGTGGCTTCACTGTAATAGCAAATCCAACTTTATTTATTGCTAAATAGTTACCATTTCTATCTATTATCGAGCCTCTTGGGGCTACATTAAAAAATCTTTTGATGTAGTTTTCTTTTGATAACTCTTCATAATGATCATTTAAAGATATACTAAGATAATAAACTCTTGATAAAAGCAACAATACTATCAACACAATAAATGAAATAACAAGCTTTAATCTCATATCAAAAATCCTACAATAAAACTATCAATTAACATATTTATTATAAATATATATGATATAGAAAAATCATAATGACTTATAAACAATATATATATAAAGAAGATAAAATAAAATACAAAAACTAGCAAAAATCTAAATATTAAATTTGATGAAAATATATGTTTAATTTGAGGTATTACAATATAGTATATAAAAAAGGCTATTATAGTAAGAGAAAATGCACTTATACCCTGAATAGTCTCAATACAAAAAAACACAAATATTGTTAAAAATAAAATATAGTAGTACTCTTTTTTTAAAACATCAATAAAAATATTAAAAACAATACCAACTAAAAACAATGTTATAAAATATATACTAAAAACACTATTTAATAATATAACTAAAAATAAAATCTTAATATATGGGTAGGTTTCATTTTTCATCTATAAATTCACAATCTCGTATCAATTTTTCTTTAAATTGGGAAAATATCTCTTTTGAGCTTTCCAAAATCAAAACTACCTCAGCATCAAACTCTTTTTTTATAATATCAATTTGAAATAGTGATATAGTATACTCTACAATAGATAAATTTGAATAGCTTACTTTTACTCTTTTTTTGATCAATTTAATATATGATTGCTTTTCACAAACATCCAAAACTTGATTTACAGCTTCACTATATGCCCTGACTAATCCTCCAGTACCTAACTTAATCCCACCAAAATATCTGACTATTACAACTGCTGTGTTTATCATTTCATTTCCTGATAATACATTTAAAGCAGGTTTTCCACTTGTACCTTTTGGTTCACCATCATCACTACTATTTTCAACTATTTGTTCAAATTCATTTAGATATCTATATGCATAAACAAAATGCCTAGCTTTTGGATGTTGATTTTTTAGTCTTGATATCAAGCTTTTAAAATCTTGATAGTTACATATATATGTTATAAATTTTGATTTTTTTATAAGATAAGTTGAGTTATATTCTTGTGTAACAATATACATGCTTGTCACCCTATTATGGTACTGTATATCTCTTTAATATTTTGACCTGTTAATTTTGATATCAATTTTGCTTTTTGTTTAGGTGGCAAACTTAAATCTTGAATATCTTCTAGAGTTATAATACCTTTGTTTTCAAGCTCTTTTGCTTTTATAATCACTACCCACTCACCTTTTATATCAACACCATTTAGTATTTTTAAGATATCACTTGCACTACCTTTATATTTTGTTTGATATTTTTTTGTAAGCTCTTTTACTATAAAAAGTTCTCTGCTTTTATCTATATTATTTATCTCATTTATAAGCTTCATCAGCCTATGTGGTGACTCATAAAGTATAGCTAAGTGGTCACTATTTAAGACTTTATCAAGCTTATCTTGTCTATCTTTACCTTTATGTGGCAAAAATCCAAAAAAAGTAAATGTAGTATCATCAAAGCCACTACTTGCATATGCAGTAAGTATTGCATTTGCACCAGGTAGAATATCGAATTTTATATCATTTTTTATACAAAAATCAACCAAATAACTACCAGGATCACTAACACATGGCATACCTGCATCTGACATATATATTGTATTTTTTGATTCTAATATTTTTAAGTTTTGTTGTGTTAAAAAATCTTTTTCATTATGTGAGTGTAGACTTATAAATTCAAAGTTTGGAAAAGTTATATTGTGTTTTATAGAGATAAGGTTTAGAAGTTTTTTTGTTACTCTTGTATCTTCACACAAGATAAGTTCCCCATCTTTTAAAACCTCTATTGTTCTAAAAGATATATCTCCTAAATTACCTATAGGAGTGGGAACAAATACAAGCATTATTTCATTGCGTATCTAGCTTTGAATTTCTCAACTCTACCAGCAGCATCAACTATTTTTTGCTCACCTGTAAAAAATGGGTGACATTGTGAACAAATATCTATTTTCATTGTTTCTACATTTGATCTTGTTTCAAATGTATTTCCACATGCACAAGTTACTGCACAAGTTTTGTAATCTGGGTGAATATCTTTTTTCACTTTAAATCCTTTGTTTATTTTATGCTAAAGGATACGAGTCTATTGTCGCCCTTTATAATTTTAAGTTGAAGATTATACATAATAAACAATTAAAATTAGATAAAACCAAATAGTTTACTTTTATATAAAACTTATTAGAGGGATTTAACTATAATAATTGTAAGATGTTTTCTTACATTATATTGATATAATTTTATAAGACATTTTTAAAAAAGGGATTTTTTGCATAGATTTATATTTGTTGTTTTTATTTTATTATCAGGGACTCTTTTTTCTAAAGAGTTAGTTTTATATGTAAATTCTCATCTTGATGAGTCATTTGCTGTAAAAAGATGGCAACCAACGGTAGATTTATTAAATAAAAAGCTACCTCAACACACATTTAAACTGCTACCTATTTCACCAAATCGTATAGATAAAATAGCTAAACTTTTAAGTTAAAAAAAGATTGATTTACTTATTACCCAACCTGCTATCACAACAGAACTTATCCACTCACATCGTATTTTACCAATGCTTACTTTAGCAAATAGAGATCATATGAGTGAGTTTGGCTCTGTTTTTATAACACAATCAAACAATAGTAAGATTAATAAACTAGAAGATATAGAAGGCAAATCAATAGCAGCAGTAGCCCCACTTGCCTTAGGTGGTTGGTTGGCTGGATATAATGAACTATTTGATAATAATATAGACCCAATAAAAGATAATAAAGTGACTTTTTTAGGTGGTAATCAAAAAAATGTTATAAACTCAATACTAGAAAACAAATATGATGTAGGGGTAATAAGAACAGGTATGCTTGAAAAACTATCTAAAAAAA
>JAYEJC010000088.1:15211-23366 GCA_034660335.1 Campylobacterota bacterium | reverse complement strand
TTGTTTTCTTTTTTATAAATAAATCTTTTATCACCATTTTTAACACAATTCAAAATTATTTGTTTTATTTGAGTATCATTTTTATTATGTTTTTTCATCAATATAAAAAAATCTTTTATATCTATAAACTCCATCTGAACTTGTTCTGATTTGTTTATCATATCCTTATTTTGCTTTTGCTCTAATTGATAAATTGTTCTCATCTCATGAAAAGCACTTTTTAAAAGATCAACTTCACTTTGAAATACTTTCATTATTTTATTTTGATTCTTTTCTAATCTATTTATTTCACTTGAATATTGTTTTTTCATAAATTTAATAGTCTTTTTCAAAAGCAAGATTTGTTCATCTTTTGAAATAATTATTTGATTATTATTTTCAACTTCTTTTTTATTTTCTGTCTCATTTTTTGAAGCTATATTATCTACATAAACAAAAGTTTTTCCATCTTGTTTAATAGACTCTAATCGACCTTTTTTTATACGATAATGTACCCCTTGTAAAGAGAGTCCTAATATCTTAGCTGCTTCACTACTTGAGACTAGTTTTTTCAAAATTGTTCTTTATTTATTATCTTCACTATTTATAGTTATTATAGTGTGGACATTTCCTCTTGGATTAAAATTTGCAGTAAGTTTCATAGACTTTGGTTTTAGCTTAGTATATAATGTATCATATATCTCATTTGCACTATTTTCATGTGAAATCTCTCTATTCATAAATGAATTTATATATAATTTCAATGCTTTTAATTCAATAACTTTTTCATCTGGTACATACTCTAAATTCAATATTGCAAAATCCGGATAACCACTTCTTGGACATTTTGCCATAAACTCAGGTAATTCTATATTTATTTTATAATTTTTAGAGTGTTCATTTGGCCAATAGTTTTCATCTTTTTGAATATCAAATTCAAGTATCTCTTTTTCACCATATTTCATAGTTTATAATTCCTTATAACATTTATTTTTAAGTACATTATATAGAAAATTATGTTAAATTCAAATAACTTAGAAAAGTTAATAAAACTTATTATATGATCAAACTAAACTTAAACATTAAAAAAGGATTTTCGTATGGATATATTAAGTATGATTGTTGTTACATTATTTATATCACTATCTTTGAATCTAATCTTAAAAAGATTTCACATCTCCCCAATTGTAGGATATATATTTACAGGTATGATAATAGCATTATTTTTAGATTTTGCACATATAAATCAAGATTCATTAGCTCATATAGCAGAGTTTGGTATAGTTTTTTTGATGTTTACAATTGGACTTGAATTTTCTGTTAGTCACCTAAAACAGATGAAAAAAGAGGTATTTGTATTTGGTGCCTTGCAAGTTGTTTTAACCTCTGTGATTTTTACATATATTACCAATATCTTTTTTGGCTTTGATATGAAAACTTCTATTGTTATTGGTTCTGCTTTAGCTTTATCATCTACTGCTATTGTTTTAAAAGTACTAAATGACAATGGTGATATACATAGACATTATGGTAGAAATAGTGTAGGTATTTTGATATTTCAAGATCTAGCTGTTATACCTATTTTACTTATGATTACTATACTTGCAGATTCATCTGTATCAATTGAAGATATGCTTGTAAATACTTTTATATCTGCTATTATTGTTGGTGTAGGATTATTTATTGTTGGTAAATACTTAACAGAAAAGTTTTTGGCATATGTTGTAGATACACATATAGAAGAGTTATTTATTGTAGCTATTTTACTTATTGTACTTTCTGCTGCACTATTTGCACATAGTTTTGGTTTTTCATACTCTTTAGGAGCATTTTTAGCTGGTATGTTAATAGCAGAAACAAAATACAAATACCAAATAGAAGCTGACTTAGTTCCATTTAGAGATATATTGCTTGGAATATTTTTTGTATCAGTTGGTTTACAAGTAAATTTTACCGCTTTATTTGATAACTTTTTTACTATTATTTTATTAGCAATATCTATTTTATCTCTAAAAGTTATTATTATATTTGCTATTCTAAGGGTATTTACTTTTACAAAAAGAGCTTTAAAAACAGCTCTTACTTTAGCACAAGTTGGGGAGTTTTCTTTTGCAGTTTTCGCTTTAGCAAGCTCTAGCAATTTGATCACAGATGAGATAAATCAGATTATGATACCTGTTGTTATTATATCTCTTCTTTTCACTTCATTAGCACTAAGATATGTAAGAGACTTTGTAAATATTTTTTATAAAGAAAAATCAGAACTACTAGCAGAACCTATAATAAGTGCTGGTATCCAAAACCATATTATTGTTTGTGGATATTCAAGATTGGGTCAAAAGATTGTTAAAAACCTAAGAAACTCATCATTGGCTTATGTAGCAATAGAACACGATAGAGAGCATGTAAAAACAGGACACAACAAAGGGGATATTGTATTTTTTGGAAATGCTGCATCTAAAATAATGTTAAATTCACTTTATCTAAAAAAAGCAACAGCAGTTATAATAGCTATTGACAATGATGAAAAAATCAGACTAATTGTTCAGGCCATAAGAGATATCAATAAAGAGATACATATTATATTAAAAATATCTCATCAAGCACAAATTGAGGATTATCAAGATTTAGGGATAGATAGCTTTGTAAATGAAAATGAACTAGTAGCTAATAGATTAGTTAAAGAAGCTATTAGATGTGATATATAGCAAAAAAGATATTTTAGAGAATGCTTAACTAGCCTCTAAAATATTTTTTGCACCTTTTACAATGATTTGTTTTTTTGATAAGTCTACAGATTGTATATACTCATTTATAATATAAGGTAATAAAAAGTTATTTGAGTAGTTCATATCTACTAACTCTTTAGATGTTTTTATATTTAAATAGTCACTAAGTGGCATTCTTTCTATATCTTCTACCACACCTAAAGATATATCTTTTTCTATAACTTTACAACCAATTATATCAAACCAAAAGAATTGATCTTTATCTAGTTTGCAGTTTTCTTTAGAATCTTCACAAGAAACAAAAAGCTCCCTATTTGTTAGTTTTTTTGCATCTTCAATTGTATTGATATCTTTAAATTTAACCGTTTTGCTATTATGATTATAACTTTCAATGATTAGTGTTTGATCTTTGTTTGTTGTTAGTTTTGTATTTGCTTTGAATTGCTCAGGAAAATCTGAATCAATATGAAGTTTTTGTTGCCCTTTTAAACCGACTGCTTTACCTATTTTTCCAACATATATTTTTTCCATTTTTATAGCCTTGTTATTTTATTTTAGCAATAAAAAAAGAGGCTTAACACCTCTTTTATATAGATATAACTTGTATCTTATAGGAGATATCATTTTTAGCTTTACAACCATTTAAAATAGTTTTTATAGCATTAATCATATTTCCATTTTTACCAATAAGTTTACCAACATCTTCACTATTTGCATATATAATCACTTCAAAAAAAGATTCATCAATCTCTTTTTGTTCAACTTTTATATCAGCTGGATTATTTACTATTAGTTTTGCGTATGATGAAACAAACTCTGTTATCATAATTATCTATTTTTTTGCTGTAAGTTTTGCAACTTTTTCGCTTGGTTGAGCACCAACGCTTAACCAATAATCAAGTCTTTCTTGATCAAATTTTAACTCTTTTGGTTCTGATACTGGGTTGTAGTAACCAATTGATTCAATCCATCCTGAATCTCTTCTTTTTCTACTATCTGTTACTACGATTCTGTAAAATGGCTTTTTGTTTCTTCCCATTCTTGTAAGTCTAATTGCTGTCATATTTTTTCCTTTTGTTTTTGTTTTGTCAAGTTAATGAATTCATAAGTTCTGAAACTTATCAACTCATTAACCTAATAAATTTGGTTTTTACCTAGGTAATCCTGGCATTCCACCTTGTCCGCCCATTTGTGACATCATTCTTTGCATATCTTTCATACCACCTTTTCCAGCCATTTTTTTAGCCATTTTAGCAGCATTTTTAAATTGTTTTAAGATTTTATTTACTTGTACTTCTGAAAGTCCTGCACCTTTAGCTAATCTTCTTTTTCTTGAAAGATTTATAATACTAGGTGTTTCTCTCTCTTTTGGTGTCATAGAGCTAATCAAAGCTTTTATACTTTTTATTTCACCTGAACTCTCTAGATCCATATCTTTTAATTGTTTTGACATACCTGACATACCAGGAATCATACCAAGAATAGATTTCATTGAACCTAACTTTTTCATCATCTCTAGTTGTTCTAAAAAGTCATTAAAATTAAATTCACCTTTTTTAATCTTTTTTGTTACTTCTTTTGCTTTCTTTTCATCAATAACAGCTGCAGCTTTTTCGCTTAAACCCTCAACATCACCAGCACCCATAAGTCTAGATACAATTCTATCTGGAATAAAAGGTTCAATATCTGGCATCTTTTCACCAATACCTACAAATCTTAGTGGTACTTTTACTTGATGAGAGATAGAGATAGCAACTCCACCTTTTGTATCACCATCGTATTTAGATAAAATAACACCATCTATACCAATTTGTTCTTTAAATGATGTAGCTGTTCTTGTTGCATCGTGACCAGTTAATGAATCAGCAACATAAAAAATCTCATCTGGAGATACTGCTTCTTTTACATCTTTTAGCTGCCCCATAAGCTCCTCATCGATAGCTAAACGACCTGCTGTATCTACAAACAATACATCATATAGTTCATCTTGAGCTTTTTTCTTCGCTGCTAGTGCTATTTTGACTGGGTCTTTTTCTGTATCATCAAAGTATACATCTACTTCTATTTGGGCACCTATTTGTTTTAGTTGTTCAACCGCTGCTAATCTTTGAAGATCGGCTGCTGCTATTAGTACTTTTTTATTTCTTTGTTTTAAATATGTTGCAAGTTTACCTGTAGTAGTTGTTTTACCAGAACCTTGAAGTCCTGTCATTAGTATTGTTGTTAAGTTTGATTTATTACTATATACAAAACCTTGATTACCCTCTACTGTTAATATATCTGTAAGTGATGTTCTTAAAGCTTTTAAAAATGAATCTTGTCCTATACCATTTTGTTTGGTTAATAGTTCAACTTTAGCTACAAGCTCTTTTGTTGTTTTATGATGAACATCAGATTTTAATAAAGATTTTTTTAATTCAGATACCGCTTTTGTTAAAGCTTTTGCATCATCTTTATGCCGAATTTTACCAACAACGCTTTTAAATGAACTAGTTAAAACATCAAACACTACACACTCCAAATATTTTTAAGTTTGGGATTATATAGAAGTATAGCTTAATAGTTGGTTAAACAAGCCAGAGCTATTTTATTAGTAAAGCCTTTTATTAAAGGGTTTTTGAGATTTTTATAGTGTTTATATTAAGTTTTTTATAAGTTTTATTATTTAGTTTATTGTTTAAATTATAGATGGTCGCAACTAAAGTTGCGATTCCAATCATATCCGAACCCACGACTTTAGTCTGGGCGTAATGTGAGTTAAAAATTAATCAGTGGCTAAATAGCCTCTTCATCTTCCTCACCAGTTCTAATTCTAATTATTTTTTCAATTGGTGAAACAAATATCTTTCCATCACCTATTTTTCCTGTTCTTGCAGATTTTGCTATTAGTGATGTGACCATATCAACATCTTTTTCATTAACTACTAATTCTATTTTAATTTTAGGTAAAAAATCAACTACATATTCAGCACCTCTATAAAGCTCACTATGACCTTGCTGTCTACCATAACCTTTTACATCAGATACAGTCATACCTGTAATACCTTCATCTGTTAATGCATCTTTTACATCTTCTAGTTTAAATGGTTTTATAACTGCTTCAATTCTTTTCATAATATTTCCTTATTTATTTTTTAGATTATAACTAAAAAGCCCTTTTAAATTCTGGATAAGCTTCAACCCCACACTCATTTACATCCAAGCCTTCTAACTCTTCGTTATGGTCAATTCTTATTGGTATTATTTTATTTAAAATATATAATATAGTAAAACTAACAGTAAATGCAAATACACCTACTACTACTACACCTTTTAATTGCCCCATAAATGTTATACCATTTGCAGCATCAGCAGCAAAAATACCAACAGCTAATGTCCCCCAAATACCATTTACTAAGTGAACAGATAATGCACCAACAGGATCATCCATTTTTATTTTATCAAATAATGGTACAGCAAATACAACTAATGCCCCACCAATACCACCTATTAAAATTGGTTGATATATATTATAAAGATCAGGTCCAGCAGTAATAGCAACCAATCCACCCAAAGCACCATTTAGTGCCATAGTAATATCAAGCTTTTTATATCTTAAATACATAATAACACTTGCAATAATAGCACCTGCTAAACCTGCTGTGTTTGTATTTAAAATTGTAAGTGCAACTGCATCTGCACTCTCTTTTGAAGCGATACTTCCTACAGATCCACCATTAAATCCAAACCAACCTATCCATAAAAGAAATGCACCTAAAGTTACAAGTGGAATATTTGAAGCAGGTATTACCCTAACTCCCCCTGTTTTTGTGTATCTACCTTTTCTAGCACCAAGTATAATAATAGCTGCAACCAATGCCCAACCACCTGTTGAGTGAATCACTGTACTTCCAGCTAAATCATACATAGTAAGATCTAAAAATGCACCCTCAAGCATATCAGATCCCCATGACCAGTTTACAACAGTAGGATATACAAAACCTGCCATTATAATAGCAAAAATTGCAAGTGGAATTATCTTGGCTCTTTCACTAATACCCCCACTCATTATATTGATAACTTTACCAACAAATGCCATTTGAAATAAAAATGCAGCCCATTGGCTCATCCCATCAGCTCCAAAGTCACCAAATGCAATAGAGTAACCTATAAGTAGAAATGACATTGATGCTACTGCATATATCATTGTGTTCATCATCAAAACTGATGTTACATTTTTTGTTCTTACAAGTCCAGCTTCCAGCATAGCAAAACCTGGCACCATAAATATAATCAATACAAATGCAAAAAGTGCAAAAAATGTATCAATCACATAAGAAATATTTCCATCCATAAATCTCTTCCTTAGTATAATTTATAGAATTATATAGCAAAAGATGCTCTTGTCAATACTAAAACTGTATACTATTTATACAAATCCCTTTTATAAAGTAGATAATCAGTATCTATATTGTGATTTTTCTTTGTTTTGTTAAAATCCTCATTTTTTATTAGTTCTTTGATTATTGATTCCATAGATAAAAGATTTGCTTCCTCTATCTCCTCTTCTAATTCTCCTTTTTTTTCTATCAATGTATCAAAAGCAAAGTTGTATTTGTAGCCCAATTTACCCTTGCCATTGATAAGTTTTTTTATAAAAATCCAATTTGAAAAGATATTGTTCCATGCTTTTTTTTGATCTGTTGTAGTACAAATATTTTCTATTATACTTTTCCATTTATACAAGCCAAAGTATGCTTGATGACTATACCACAACTCCTCAATCCACCAATCTTCAAATTTTGGAAATCCACTAAATGTAGCTTTTTTTTCTTCTGAAAGGTTCTCTTTTATATTTGATAATAGTACACTAAAGTGTAAAACAACTATTGGAATTAAGTTGTTTAATGTCGCTAACTCTTTGATATCTTCCTCTTCGCAAGCTTTTAAAAGTTCATCAAAATCTTTTTTTATCTCCTGAAACTCTATCTCTATTTGTTCATGTAAGGTGAGATCTAGTTCTATTGATTTTAGAGCTAATTCAAATATCTCTTTATCTTCAAACTCTGCTGTTTGAGGTAGCTCATCTAAAATCAACATAGCTTCAATTTTATTGTCATTTGTTCTTACAACATCTCTTTTTAATCTTACTTTTTGATACTTATAATAGTTCCTTTTTTTTATTGCTTCTTCTATTCTCTCTTTCTCTTGCAACTCTTTAAGATCAGATGCCAAAAGTGTTTCAAGCATTTTTCTATGAGTTTCTAAACTTTCTGATGTTTCCCCTAGGCTTCTTTCTGTTGATGATTGCTGCAGCATTGTTAGTTTGTGTTCACCTGATTCATGATCTGCAATCTGTCTTTTTAGGATTGATACTCTTTTTTCTTCTACTTTTATCATATCTTCTAATGCAACAATAGACTTCATATAATCCTCCTAGTAAAAAATAATTTTTATATTTTACTTAA
>JAYEJC010000088.1:3932-15111 GCA_034660335.1 Campylobacterota bacterium | reverse complement strand
AATAAAAACAATAAAACTTAATATAGGATTATACTGCAACTAACTTTTGCCATAATCATCATACTTCAAAAATATCTCCAACTCTTTTATAAACTCTTCATCCAAAGTTTGCCATGAGTTTTCAAGTCTAGCTAATCTTTTTAGATTTCCTTTTCTTTTAGAATTTTTTATATCTCTTATGATGTAGTGATATCTTATAATCTCTTTGGTCCAATCACTTAAAAAAAACCAATTTTTAACTATTTGATAACTTTTTTCTTCATGATCTGTAAATGAATATTCACCTGTTAATATATCTTCACTATCTTGATAAGCAACACTAGGCTTCCCTATATCATGAAAAATAGCAGCCGCTAAAAATCTATAATCTTTCGCTTTTATTACCCCATATGCCACTTTCATAGTGTGTAAAAGTACACCATATCTATGCCATTTATTTTGCTTAAACAGTAGTGTTATCCAAAATATTTTTGTATTTATTTTATTGTTTTTTATAATTATTCTCCATATTGTTAAGTATATTTTAACAAAGTTTTTATTTATTTTGAATAATTTAAACTAGCAATACCAGTACAACCTCTATTAGTAGATTTATAAAGTGGTAGGGATTACCACTTTAATTATATTTAGTTTAATGACTTTTCAACTTCAATTAGTTCTACAACACCATCATACATATCTTGTACACATTGAACTTCAGTAACTCCTAGTCTTCTTCTATTTGAGATATCATATACACCACCCTCAGACTCTGAATGCTCACCATGGATACCTCTGATTTGTAAGTGATGTTTATCACAAATAGCTTTAAATCTATCCATATCAGCAGCTAATTTAGGTACAGCGATATGTACACTAGCTCTCATAGCAGTACCTAAGTTTGTAGGACATGATGTGATATATCCTAAATGCTCATTAAAAGAGAATTTCATCTTTTTTTCTAGCTCACCAATAGCAGTAGTAAGTCTAGTAAATACCTCTTTGATATCTCCACCTTGTTGCATAGAGATGATTCTTAGTTGATCTTCCTCATTTACCCATACTAAAAATGTTTTTTCATCATTATGATAGATACCTCTTCCTAGTGGCCAGTTTCTATTTAATCCAGCAGTTTCAAGAAATCTATCCCCCTCTTTAAATAAGAAATGATCTTTTATTAATGACTCTTGATCCTCTTTACTCATACCATCTAGTGGATAATACTTACCTTTTAGTGAACCCTCTAGTAAACCTAAAGTGCTAGATACAACCTTTTCTATCTCATCTCTTTGATCTTTTGATATAGCAGGTCCTAAAGGCATATTGTCTACATTTCTACCAACTCTAATTCTAGTAGATACGATAAATTTATTTTCAGGATCTGGATTTTGTGCATATAAGTTATCTGGATTTAGATCACTTTGATGTTTATCATCTTTTGAAAATCCGTGGTACTCTTGGATAATTGGATCAAAAAATGGTGCAAATGTAGTATATGATTCCTCATCACCTGCGTATGCTCCTATACCACTATCTGGATTTTGAACACCTGAATTAATAACATCACTAAATGTAAAACCGTTTGCTGTTTTTTTATCTTTTAACTCTTCAAAAACCTCTTTTGTACAATACTTTGCCATTAATGACTTATGCTCTTGTGTAAAAACTGGATATTCCATCTTCTTTTCCTTTTATTTATTTGAAATGATATGCAACATATCACTATTTAAGTTCCATTTATTTTCAATATAATTCTCAATATCTGAATAACTATCTTGATAAAGTTTCATTTTTTCAATAATTTGTAATGCTCGTTGTATCTTATAAACAGAATCCATACCCTCTTGAAGTATAGCTTCACATTGATTTAAAATAAACTCTTTTTTCGCTTCCATA
Source organism: Campylobacterota bacterium (assembly GCA_034660335.1). Classification (GTDB taxonomy): domain Bacteria; phylum Campylobacterota; class Campylobacteria; order Campylobacterales; family Arcobacteraceae; genus JAIOSF01. The sequence goes on along the minus strand of JAYEJC010000088.1, from coordinate 13,236 downwards.
TTATCCATATTTATCAACTTTTAATAACTGTACCAATACCTTCACTAGTAAATACCTCCAATAATATAGAGTGTTCAATTCTACCATCAATGATATGTGCCTTGGGGACACCACTATGAATAGCTTCTAAACAAGCATCTACTTTAGGTATCATACCACCAACAATTGTAGTATCATTTTTATACTCATTTATTGAGTTTTCGTCAAGCGTTTGTAAAAGATTTTTATTTTTATCCATCACACCTGCTATATCTGTCATAAATATTATTTTTCTTGCTTTTAAGCTTGCTGCTATTTTACTTGCGGCTAAGTCTGCATTGATATTAAATCCAGGATGATTAACTTTATCACCAGAAGCAATAGGTGCAATTACAGGTATAAACTTCTCTGCAATTAGATTTTCTATTACACTGTTTTCTACTTTTGTTATCTCACCTACTAGTCCATATTTTCCATTATCTTTTGGTTTTGCAGTTAAAAAGTTTGCATCTTTACCTGTCACACCAATAGCTTTTGCACCATGCATATTTAGAAGTGTTGTTATCTCTTTGTTGATATTACCACCTAATACCATCTCTACTACTTCCATTATTTGCTCATTTGTTACTCTCATACCATCTACAAATTCACTTTTTATTTGCATTTTATCTAAGGTAGAATTGATTTTGTTTCCACCGCCATGTACAATAACAGGCTTAATTCCAACTAGATATAAAAGTATTATATCTTGTGCAAATCTATCTTTTAGTTCTGGGTTTATTTGTGCTGATCCACCATATTTTATAACAAAAATTTCATCTTTGTATTTTTTGATATATGGCAAGGCATCAAGAAGAGTTTTTACTTGTTCAATCTTTTTTATCAATCATTACTCCTTTTATTTGGAAAATTATATCTAAAAACAATGGAATTAAAATGTAATGATTAAAATTATTAAAAGTATTAAAAAAACCATAGCATGATGCTATGGTTTTCAAGAGGTTTTGTTCTTGTTTAAACTGGTAAAACCCTAATATTCTCATCTACTTTTTGTTTTAAAGTAGACTCAATAGCATAAAGTGTACCAGTTGAACCAGATGCACAAGAGCTACATGCTCCTAAGTATCTAATATAGATATCATAGTATGGTAGATTTTCTTTTATATCTATTATCTCCATATTACCACCATCCATAACTAGCATAGGTCTTATATATTCATCTATAATTGCATCAACTGCTTTTATTCTTTGAACTATTGTCATTTTATCAAAAGAGTTAGCTCCAGATGCTGTAGTATCTGCTGCTGTTTCTAATCTCTCTTTTTCAAGTTGTTCTTTTACATCTGCTAAGATATCTACTAGATATACATCTTTTGCCTCATGACCACCTGGTCTTACACAAGATTTACAATAAGACCCAGCTTTTGTAGTAGCCACTATCTCTTCTACTGTTTCAAGATGATTTTCTCTTATAGCATCTACTATATCTTTTCTTGTTTTTCTTGCACACTCACAAACGATATCTGCATCTACTATCTCATCTCTTGTGATACCTTTGTATTGAGCAGCTGCTTCAATGATAACATCATAAGCCATAACACTACAGTGCATCTTTTGAGGAGGAACCGCTTCTGTATCTGCATCATCTCTTAAAAATGCTTCAACTTCAGTGTTTGTGATATGGATAGCATCATCTACTTTTTTACCAATACAAAGCTCTGCCATAGCATCACTTGATGCAATAGCTGTACCACATCCAAAAGATTTGAACTTACTATCAATAATAGTATCAGTATCTTCATCTACAAGCCAAAATAATCTAACAGCATCACCACAAGACTCAGCTCCAAAGTCTGCAACTATTAGCTTAGCACCTCTTTCATCTGCATCAGCTTGTGTAAGCTCACCCATTGCTACGGGATTATTCATTCTATCTTGAACCTTTTTACTGTATTGTTCCCATACATTTCCTTGAACTAAATCATTTCTTGCCATAATATTTCCTTTTATTTATTTCTATTTTCATTAAATTAAAACTTCAAGATTGTGCGATAAACTTTGAAGATGTACGATAGTACCTCAAAAAGTTTAGAGTGCAATATTGAAGAGTTAAATTTAATGATCTTCTACATACTGTGTAAAAGCTTCTTGTTTAGCATAAGTCATAGATATCTCTCTGATTCTTGATACTGCTTTTGTGACTTGCTCTATAACATAATCAATCTCTTCATTTGTAGTAAACTTACTAAGTGCAAACATAACAGTAGTATTTGCTATCTCTGTTACTTCACCCAAAGCTTCAACAACAGCAGAACCCTCTAAATCTTCACTACTACAAGATGAACCTGTAGAGATATAGATACCATTTACATTCATATCCCAAAGCATAGACTCACCCTCAACACCTCTAAAAGACATAGCAACAAGATTTTTAAGTCTTTTTACCCTTGGTACATAAGACTTTGTATCAGGTATAGCTAGAAGTGCATCTTCTAGTTTATCTCTTAAAGATTGAACTGATTTTTCCATAAGTGGTAGATTTATATTTGCTATCTCTACAGCTTCAGCCATGGCTGCAACTCCATTGTTGTATAGACTTCCTGCTCTTTTACCACCCATCACATTTTTACTTCCATGAATAAGAGTCGTATATGGAGCACCACCTTTTATAAACATACCACCAATACCTTTTGGTCCATGAAACTTATGAGCTGAAAATGTAAAATAATCTACACCTAAGTCTTGTAAATCAACTTTCATCTTACCAATAGCTTGAGCACCATCACTATGAAATCTAACATTATGTTTTTTTGCAACTTCACCAATAGCTTTGATATCTTGAATAGCACCTGTTTCATTTGAAGCCATAAGTACAGATATCAAACAAGTCTTAGGTGTAATAGCAGCTTCTATATCACTCACTTTTATAAGTCCATTTGCATCTGTACCTACATATGTCACATCCATACCTAGATCTTTACAGTACTTAAGTGGTGATTTTATACTTGAATGCTCTGCTACAGTGGAGATGATATGATTTTTTGTATCACCTTTTAAAAACTTATCAAGATATGTTTTGATTATTGCATTGTTTCCCTCTGTTGTAGAAGATGTGATGATGATATCATCTTCATCACTAGCACCTAATCCATCATAAAGCTTATCTAAAGAGTCATTTAACAATGCTCTTGTATCTATCCCTTTATTATAAATTACATTTACATTTCCAAAAGTTTTTATAGTATCTATATATACCTCTTCTACTTTTTGATCTATTTGTGTTGTTGAGTTATTGTCTAAATAAACTTCCATTTTATATTCCTAATATTCTTTTTATTTTATATTATGAAGTCTAGCTTATTTAAGATAAAAATTGTCTTATTTGAAAACTTTAGTAAATTTTTTTATTCTTCACAGAGTCCAAATATATTTTGAGCAGTATTTAATATATGATCACCCTCTATTGATTTTGAGACCTCTTTTAGCTGTATTGTTGGAGTATGTAAAAATTCAGCCATCACTGTTTTGCATAGTTTTCTTATATTTTCTTCATCTGATTTTTTTATAAAATGTTTTTTTATAGCTATATTTAGTTTTTTTTCTATGATCTCATCACTTTTTAGATGTATGCTTTTTACTACTGGCTCTATATTTAAAGTCTGAAGCCAAGAAAAAAACTCACTAGTCATAGTTCCTACTATATGGTAAGCCTCTTTTGCTTGACTAGCTCGTAGCTCCATATTTTCGTCCACTATACATTGAAGGTCATCTACACTATATATGTTTATATTAGGGTATCTCATATCTTCTATATCTCTAGGAAGTGCTATATCAAACCAATTTCTTTCTTGATAAAATGGCTCTATCATATCTTTTTTGATTATAGGATAAGGTGCTGCTGTTGCTGTTATCATAAGTCTCATTGAGTTGAGTAGTTTTTCAAGCTGCTCGTATGGTCTCACATCAATTTGTGAAGCTTTGTATTCGTTTCCATTTCCATCACTTAATATAGAGTGGGCTAATACCCTAGCTTTTTTTATATTTCTACTACATATAACTACATCAAAACCATACTTCAAAAGATGTCTACAAGCAAGCTCACTCATCTCACCTGCACCAATAACCAAAGCTTTTACACCATCACTATTTTTGTACAACTCTTTTGCTTGTGATACCGCTGTTGATGCTACTGATACAGAGCCACTACCTAGCTGTGTCGCATTTCTCACTTTTGCTGCACATTTAAAAGCATAGTTTAATACTCTTGATAACTTAACACTACAAAACTCTTTGTCTAATGAAAATTTAAAAGCATCTTTTAACTGTCCAGCTATTTGAGTCTCACCAACTACCAAGCTATCCAATGATGATGCTACAGTAAATATATGATGAACAGCACCTTCATTTTCATATAAATCAGCTCTATGAAAAAGCTCCTTTAGATCTAAAGTAGAGTGTCTTGAAAACTGCCCTATTGCAATTTTGTTAGCTTCTTTACAGCTACTCACACTTAAAATAAGTTCGATTCTATTACATGTTGACAATAAAATTGCTTCATTTATTGAGTCATTTTTTATTATTGCTTTTAAAAATGAATCTTTCTCCAAGTCATTATTAAAAGCTAGCTTCTCTCTTGTAGCTATATTTGTATTTTTGTGTGTAAAGCTTACAACTAAGTATTCCAATATCTTAACCTTTTTTAAATCACTAATTGAAGTGGATACTACTATATTTTTACTTAAATAGTTCATAGTTAATTAAATCAATTTATAATCAATATAAGTTATAGTTAATAAGAATTAATATAAACTATGATTATAATAAAAAAAGGTTTTCAATGAAAATTTTACTAATAATTTTAAATCTACAATAGAGATAGAAAATAGCAATATTTTATACAAAAACAAAACTTATACTGGAGCAAAGTTTACTATCAAAATCCCATTGAGATAAGAGTTTTTAACACTCCCCTATTTTTAAATAATTTTACAAATACTCAAAAACAAAATTATCTTTTTTAAAGTTTATTTTTACCTCTCCACCATTTTTTAAGCTACCAAACAATATCTCATCTGTAAGTGGAACTTTTATCTCATCTCTTATCACTCTTTGAAGTGGTCTAGCTCCCATAAGCTTATCATACCCTAGTGTTGCTAGTTGTTTTTTTGCTTTTATTGATATATTTATTTTTATCTGCTTATCTTGCAGCTGAACTTCTAAATCTTTGATAAATTTTGTAACTATTTTGATTAGAATATCTTCTGTTAATTGTACAAATTTAACTGTTGCATCAAGTCTATTTCTAAACTCAGGTGCAAAAAACTTTTTTATAGCTTTGTCTTCATTTATACTATCATCTTTGGCAAATCCCATAATATTTGATTGTGTTGCACCTAGGTTTGATGTCATTATTAGTATTACATTTTGAAAGTCAGCTTTTGTACCATTGTTGTCCGTGAGTGTTGCATTGTCCATCACTTGAAGTAAAAGACTCATCAAATCAGGATGTGCTTTTTCTATCTCATCCAAAAGCAATACTGTATGTGGATGCTTTTTTATAGATTCTGTTAGAAGTCCACCTTTTTCATATCCTACATATCCAGCAGGAGCTCCAATAAGACGGCTAATTGTATGTGCTTCTCCATACTCTGACATATCAAATCTTTCAAAATGAACACCCATAACACTTGCCAACTCTTTTGCTACTTCTGTTTTACCTACACCTGTACTACCTGAAAAAAGAAAGCTACCTACAGGTTTGTTTTCACTAGACATCCCCGAACGATTTATTTTTATCGCTTTTACAATAGTTTTTATAGCTTCATCTTGACCAAAAACTCTACTTTGTAGATTTTTTTCTAAATTTTTCAAAAGTGTAAGATCTGATTTTGTAGCTGTTTTTTCTGGTATATTTGCCATTTTTGATATAGTATTTTCTATATCTTTTGATGATATCGTGATCTGTTTTGATTTTTTGTTTTTTAGTTTTACTGTTGCTGCTACTTCATCTATAACATCTATTGCACTATCTGGCAAAAATCTATCATTAATAAATTTTTTGCTTAGTTGAGCTGCTAAAACCAAACTATCTTTAGAGTATTTTACACCATGAAACTCTTCATATTTAGACTTCAATCCTTCCAAAATCAAAATACAATCATCAATACTAGGCTCTTTTATATCAACTTTGGCAAATCTCCTACTAAAAGCTTTGTCTTTACCAAAATCATTTCTATACTCTTCATAAGTTGTTGCACCTATTAGTCTTAGCCTGCCACTGCTTAACATTGGTTTTAATATATTTGAGGCATCCATTGTACTTCCACCAACAGACCCTGCACCTACTACTGTATGTATCTCATCTATAAATAAAATAGCATTTTTCTTTTTGGATACCTCTTTTAGGACTGATTTTAATTTTTTCTCAAAATCCCCTCTATATTTTGTACCTGCAAGCATAGAACCCATATCAAGAGAGTATAGCTTTGCATCTTCTAAAAAAGATGGTACATTTTTGTTTGAGATCTCTAAAGCCAATGCTTCTGCTATCGCTGTTTTTCCTACACCTGTTTCACCTAGAAGTATTGGGTTGTTTTTCTTTCTTCTTGCTAATATCTCAATAACTCTTGCGACCTCTTTTTCTCTGTTTATCACTGGGTCTATCTCACCTTGAAGTGCTATAGATACAAGCTCTACGCTATTTAGAGATAGTGGTGTTTCCTCTTTTTTCTTTGGTTTTTCATCCTCTTCTAAATCCAAATCTAAATCTAAATCAGAATGACTGATATTTTCTAGTATATCAACCCTTTGCAAACCTTGCTTATGAAGCAAATATGTACAATATGCATTTTCATCTTTTAAAATATATACAAACATATCCTCTATATTTGCATCTGTTTTTCCAGAAAGTTGCATATGTCGCACCATCTCTTCTATTGTTTTTGATAATATTATAGATTCTATTGGGTCTTCGTTGTGTAGCTCTTCTGGATATTTTGGTACATTTTCAAATATATATTTTTTTAGATTATTTTCCACCTCTTTTATATCTATACCTATATCACTTAATAAGTGGATTATAGATTCCTCTTTTAAAAGATATAAAAATACATGCTCTATAGTTATATATTCGTGATTGTTAGCTCGTGCATATGTTACACTATGTCCAAATACTTTTTTTAGCTCATCGCTTATCATTTTTTATTCCTCTTGGGCTATTGCTTTTAATGGAAAGCCAGCTTCTCTTGCTTTTGTTTTGACTTGTGCTACTTTTGTAAGTGCTATCTCTTGAGTATATACACCACATACTGCTTGTTTGTTGTTGTGTACTGCTAGCATTATCTCTTCTGATTCACTTAGTGTTTTTCTAAATATCTTCATCAACACCTCAATAACAAAATCCATAGTAGAAAAATCATCATTTAATAATAAAACTTTATATTTTTTTGGTTCTTTTAACTCTAGCTCTTCATCTAGTTCGTATTCATAACTTGCCAATTTATTATCTCCTATTTTAGAGTTTCACTTTTATTTGTGGATTATATAATATATAGCTTTTATTCTAACTTTATTTTAAAAATATGGACTTTAGTCTGGTCATATTAACAGTCTGGACTGAAGTCCAGATTCCGAAAAGCTTGGAACGCCGACTTTAGTCGGGGCGTAATGAAATACTTTTAGGTTATTTTCCTTGTTCCCATGCTCCTGCATGGGAATTCATACTTATGTTTAATTCACTTTTACTATCTATTTAGCTCTTATATGTATTCCCATCAGAGACGATGAGAACGAGAAAAAAATCTTCTTCATTTTAACTTTTGACTAATATTTTGATACAATAAACAAAATACAAATATAAAGAGTATATTATGGTAACAAAAGAACAATTAGCACAAGCGATGCTTAGATTAGAAGCATCACAAGAAAAGATAAGTAATGAACTAAAAAATTCAAATCTTGAACTAAAATCATCACAAGAAAAGACAGATGAACAGATGAAGATAACAGATGAGAAAATGAGAGAAACACAAGAAAGCTTAAAACGAATTGGTATAATGGTTGGAAATATATCAAACAACCAAGGAGATATAGCAGAAGAGTTTTTCTATAATTCACTTGCACATGACCCAACTTTAGCTGGTATAAGTTATGACCATATAGACAAAAATATAACAAGACATTCAAAAAGTTCAAATATACAAGATGAATTTGATTTAGTTTTAGTAAATGGAAAAGATATAGCCATAATAGAGACAAAATACAAAGCACACACTTCAGATATAGAAAGACTAATAAATAAAAAATACACCAACTTTAAAAAACTATATCCAGAATACAAAGACTACACTCATCATCTAGGACTTGCTAGTTTTAATATAAACGAAGATGTAAAAGAGATGGCATCACAAAATAATGTAATACTTTTGCAAAGAAAAGGTGATATTATAGAGACTATCATACCAACAGCGTAGTTGTTCACCCTAGTTCCCATGCTCCTGAGACTGTGAAATAACTTATATTTATAGTTTAAAATCGTTTCGGAAGCCACGACTTTAGTCTGGGCTTAATATAAGTTTAAATTGGCATTAGTCTGGACTAAAGTCCAGATTCCGAAGAGTTTAAAGTTGTAATTTACTCTGTTCTCATCTAAGATGCTGAAATAATTTTAGGTTATTTCACAGTCTAGAGACGATGGGAACGAGTAATAATTATGTAGAAAGTGCAAGGGATGGTAAGCCCCTAGCACCTATAGATTAGCTAAGACTTTATAGCAAATATTATATAAATAATTGCTATTGCTATATAACCTATAAAATGAATGTTGATATCGTGCATGAGGTCAACCTTTCAAGTTTTCTATCCACAAAACCCAACCATACAACCATAAAAAAACCTACCACTATTTAATAAGTAGTAGGTTTTTCCTTGAAAAGTTACCATGCACAGTAACAAACATTCATTACAAGTACCACCTTGCGTGACATTATTATAATAAAAAGAGAATTAATTTATAATTAAACTACCTAATCATATACTCGTTCCATAGGTAAATCCGACCAAATTCACAAAACCAACTAAGTAAATATTTTCCTAGTTCCCATGCTCCTGAGGTGGAACGAGCCAGAAATAAATAAATTTAGTGTGAGATATGTTTATTTTTATCTAAATATTTTAAAAAAGAGACCGTTGCAAGTGCAACTGCTACAATACTAATCCCTATTATTGCTAATTCCATAATTTTCCCCTTTGTGAAATAAATAAGCACCTGCCATAAATGATATTGCTGACGCACAAATAGCAAGTATAGAATACTCACCACCTTTAA
>JAYEJC010000088.1:0-3832 GCA_034660335.1 Campylobacterota bacterium | reverse complement strand
CCAGTTTCTTCATAAACTTTTTTCATATTGAATTATATCATAATTTTTTAATTTTTATTAATTCCTCTTTTGAAAATTTAGCGGTCAAATAATTTGACCATAAAATATCAAAATCCAGACTGCCAATTTACCCCGACTAAAGTCGCGGTTCCGTGGGCTATCATTGCCCCGACTGAAGTCGGCGTTCCGTGTTTATTTGCTAAATTCGGCGTTCCAAAATCAAATGTTCAAAGTATCTTATTGTCCTGAACGCAGACACCTGACATAAAAGCTATAGTACTTATAGTAGTTGCTCGTACTGCCACTATAGAAATAAACATACCAAGCATCGGAAGTGTTACTAGCATTTGTAGAGGAAGACCAATAATAGTACGATGCAGTATTTATAAAAACATCTTTTATAGCAGGGCTATACCTTGTATCATCAATGATAGTTTCTAGTTCATTTATATTTGGTACTCTCCAGTCTTCATATCCACCTAGACTCAAATCTTCACAATAAGTAAAAGCTGTATCTCCACTAGTATCTGTGTAGTTACCATCATCATAGGCGGTTTGTGTTACCCATGGTTTGGTTATACTTGAAGCATTTGAGTCATCTTGCCACATAAGATTTGTTGTTGTATCTAAGACTATTTGATTTGTATTATCTCTTAAAAACTCAGAAAATCCAACACTAACAACGATGCAACATATCAATATATTTTTTATCATCTATCTCTCCTATTTTTTTACATAGATTATAACTGTTACTATGTTTTATATGCCCTTTAAATGAGGCTTGAACAGATAAAAACTTTTTTATCTCTTCAAGACCCATATCACCTTTTAGCTTTTCGTACTTATCTAAATATTTTGCTTTTTTATACTTGAAGTTGTTTACTACTCTTTTTCTAGTTAGTATATAATGAGGTCGTATGATATATCCTAAAAAATCTAAGCCATCTTGATTGTTTTTCAATTTTATATCTTCTCTTAATCTCAAACCTAAATTTGTATATAAATATGATGCTATTTTATATTTAAGCTCATTTAGTTTATATTTGCTTTTATCAAATACAACAAAGTCATCTACATATCGTATATATTTTTTACACTTTAGTTCTCTTTTTACAAAATGATCAAACTTATTCATATATACATTTGCAAAGAACTGACTTGTTAAGTTTCCAATAGGTAGACCTTTTTCTTGTGGGATTTTAAACAATGTTTTATGTGGTGGGATATTTTCAAAGCCTTTTTTACTACCTCTGATTATAGCAGTATTTGTTATATTATGATAAATTATTTTATTGACTATCCATAACATCTCTTCAAGTTTTATAGTTGTATTTTTAACTTTATGGTAGCTTTTGATGATTTCATCTTTTAATTTATAAAAAAGTATATTTTTATCTATACTATAAAAGAAATTTTTTATATCTAACTGCATATAAAAAGTTGTTGATTGCCTAAACTTTTTAGCTCTTTTTATTGCATGATGTATCCCTTTGTTTGATCTACTACTGTAGCTATCATATATAAATTTTGGTTCATATATTTGTTCTAAGATAGGTACTATTAAATGATGTACTACTCTATCACTAAAATCAGCTGCAAATACCTCTCTTAGTTTTGGTGATGTAGTCAAAAAACACACACTCCTTTTAGGAGTGTATGTATAATTGTTCAATGAAGTTTCTAAGTTAATTAAGTTTTCGATTAGGTTTTGTTCAAATTTCAAAGCATTTATAGTGTTTCTTTTTCGTTTTCTACAGCTTAAATATGCTTTATATAACTCTTCAAATCTATACATTTGCACAAAATCCTTTTTTCTTATTATCCTGAACGCACACACCTGACATAATTGCTATTGTTCTTATTGTTGTTGTTCGTATTGCCACTATTGAAATTAACATTCCAAGCATTGGAAGTGTTACTAGCATTTGTAGAGGAAGACCAATAATTGTTCGATGCAGTTTAGTTATCTTCTTTATATAAATATATAAAAATATTATAGTTATATATTCATCGTATTTTTCAACTATATACCTAACTATTAGGTGAGATAACCGCACAATAAGATGTTGCACTCTTTCATAATTAATCATTATGAAACTCTGGCAAAGTATTATAATACAAATTAACTCCTTTTATTTTTTAACCTAAAACTTGCCCCGACTAAAGTCGGCGTTCCGTGTTGATTTGCCAGACTAAAGTCACGGTTCCTACATCTTCATTATGAAACTCTAGCATAATGATTGTACCATGATTGTGACTGCTTACAGATACCAACTATTTGTTTTGAACTATGTTCAAACTGTTTAAATGACTTAAAAAGTTTTAACTCTTTTGATATTTGTATTATCATTTTTAACTCTTCACATTTAAATACTAAAGTTTCTAAAATATCTTTCTTTTCACGAGCTACATTAACACGATGTATTAAAAATAGTATCTCTTTAGAAGAATTTCTTAAATCTTCTCCTAAAGTATATTTATGATACTTATCAAATGTTTTGACAATCTGTTCTATATATACACAAAAGTCTAATGCTGATTTATATATTGGTAAATTATCATAGTTCATTTTTTCTCCTCTTTTTCGGAATCTGGACTTCAGTCCAGACAACAATGCCCCGACTAAAGTCGGCGTTCCAATATCAAATAATCAAAGTTTCTTATTGTCCTGAACGCACACACCTGACATAATAGCTATAGTACTTATTGCGGTAGTAGTCCGTACTGCCACTATTGAAATAAACATACCAAGCAAGGGAAGTGTTACTAGCATTTGTAGAGGAAGACCAATAATAGTACGATGCAGTATTTTGAAACACTGGATCAATAGCTGGGCTATATCTACTTCTATCTACTATAGTTAAAAGCTCTGCCCTACTAGGTAGTCTCCAATCACTATATCCACCTAAGCTAAGAGTGCTACAATATGTAGTTGCAGTATCTCCACTAGTATCCTCATAGTTTCCTGCATTGTAATTAGCTGTTGTCACCCACCGTTTTGTTACACTACTAGCACTACTATCATCTTGCCACATATACCCTGTGATATTGTCTGTGACTATATCGTTTGTATCATCTCTTGTGTAGCTAGGTGTGATACCTTTTGCGTAGTATCCATCTGTGTAGTTACCATCTTCTGGGTCATTTTGTCCTGTTTTTTTCACTGGGGTGAATCTGTTTACTGTTATAGAGTCGTTGTTTGGGTCTCTTTGGTCTAGGTCTGTTATCTCTAGATCTTTTATCGCTATTCTATCCCCTGATGTATTGAACTCATTTGATTGAGTCCCTTCATCATTTAAAGATATCTTATATCTATAATAGTTACTAATATTATACTCTGTATTTGAGCCACTTCCTATGATACCATCTCCTGTGATATTGAAGTCATCTCCAGGTGCTGCTGCTAGGTCAGTCTCGGCTATAGGGCTATCAAAATAGATATATAGATTATCATCTGATACATCTGTAGTGTAGTTGTTGTCATAGACTACATTTCTAAGGTATACTTGATCTGCTTTTGGTACCACTATATATAGTGTAGATGTGCCATTTCCATCTGTAGTGATGGCACTTATCTCTAAAGTGTACATATCTTGCTCATAGTAGTGAAAATGTGCAGTAGGAGATACAGTGATACTTCCTGTTGAGTTTATATCAAAATACCCTTTGTCGTTTCCACTTGAAAAGATATAGTTTGTGATATCTTGACTACCAGCTGTAGATACACTCATAGTAGCTAGTAGTGTACCAGAGGCTATATCGCCTGTGACATTTAGGTCACTTATATACTCTAAAGTTGGTGGTTCTAGTTCATTTGATACATTTACTGTGA
>JAYEJC010000087.1:0-1651 GCA_034660335.1 Campylobacterota bacterium | reverse complement strand
CTGCTATCTCATCTTCCATTTGTATTGCTACTCCACCAACCTTTGGTAAAAGGTCAGAGATTGTATGCATAACTTCACTTGATGGTGTTAATGGATATCCTCCAAAAAACATACATCCTGCATCAACTGCAGCAATAGCTGATAAATCATTACCAGTTGAAATTATTTCTCTTGTTGCCATTCATATTCTCCTTAGTTACCGTAATTTAGAGGTAATCTGTAGTTATTTTCTACAATTGCTACTTGTCTAGCTTTAGCCTCATCTGTTAATTTAGCAAATTTATAACCATCAGTTTTTTTATCTGCAACATAAATTGCAAAATCAGGACAGTTTAATTCACAGTCATTACAACCAATACAAGATTCAGGATGCTCTATACTAATCATAGCCCCTAAAGTTGATGTTGGCTCTTGTTTCATTGAAAGTACACCAGCTGGACATACTGCAACACAAATATCACATGCTTTACATCTTGCTGTATCAACCCATACTGGAGTATTTTCAGGTGCTTTTATTAAAGACATATTTTCCCCTTCATTATTCAATTAATTTAAATAGAATATATGATAACTCTCTCACCAAATTTGGGATTGAATCATACATTACTAGGGTTATAATATCAGATTATGTTTAACAGTAGTTTTAATATTTGATTTGATTTTGGATTGATTTTTTTAAGTGTTACAATTTGAAGCATTAAAAAATAGAAATTATATTAATAAAATATAATCTCTACTCTTCTATTTTTGTATCTACCATCTTTTGTAATATTAGATGCAGCAGGTTTTGATTCTCCAAACCATTTTGTTGTTATTCTATTTGGATTAATATCATAACTTAAAATAATATTTTCTATAGCCATAGCTCTATTTTTAGATAATTTTTTATTATATACTTCATCTGCAGTAGAATCTGTATGCCCTATGATAGCAACTTTATATCCAAAACATTCAATAGCTATTTCAATAATAGATTGTAGTTGAGTCGCCATTTTTTCTGATACTTTATAAGATGAAGAGTCAAAATTCAACACTCTTTTTACTTTTTGTGTACATCCATCTTCATTGACACATACACCGTTTGGTGTTGATGGGCATTTATCATATTCGTTTGAAACATTATCATAGTCATCATCATCTTCTATATATGGATTTGCATAGTTAGGTTTTGAATACTCAATATTTAAAGTATTGTTTTCTTGTGCAAAAATTGATGAAAAGTTGAAAATAAGGGTAATTATAATTAATTTTAGCATAGTTAGCTCCAATAAGTTTAATCTAATTATAAGCATTGGTTACTTAAATACATATTATGTTACTATTATATATGGATTATTTATATTTATTTGTTATATCTTTATTGGCAGCAACAATTTTACCAATGGGAAGTGAAGCCTATTTTATTTATAATTTAACTATTGATAATAATATCATTTTATTGTTACTTTTTGCTACACTTGGAAATTCAATTGGTTCTTTGATAAATTATTTTATGGGTAAAAAAGGTGAAGAGTATTTAGAAAAGAAAAATAAACTAAATAAGAATTTACTTTTAAAAATATCATCTTATTTTGATAAATACGGTGGATATGTATTGTTTTTTTCGTGGCTTCCTATAGTAGGTGACCCAATCACTATAGTAGCAGGGATA
>JAYEJC010000086.1:0-23726 GCA_034660335.1 Campylobacterota bacterium | reverse complement strand
TTTAGATATACCATCTTCAACAAAGTTATCAGAAATAGGGTCAATTATATTACATATAGTTTTAACTACATTAAGTACTTGTGCCTCTTTTTTATATTTGTTTGGACAATTATCTAAATCATCAGAATATTGAATCATAGTAACTAATTTATCACTTAAATTCCAATGTTTAAAAATTGATGCAGTAACTTGTGTTGAAGTTGCATTAAAATATTCAGTTTCAATTTTTGAAATATCTGACGGGTTTTGTTTTATTTTTTCAAAAAACTCTTTAGCTTTATTGTGATCTGCTGCTAAGCTAGATAATACAAATCTACCAGTTTCTAATAAAAACACAGGAAGTAGTAATTCCTCTTTTAGAGTATTATCTACTCTACCTAGCCAAGTTGCTAATAGATTTGATGACATATTTGCTAATCTTAAAAAACCATCAGAAGATGTATTGTAGGCTGTTAAATCTGTAGAAAATGCATTTTTTATTGCACTACCAAATGCTATTGATAATGTAAAGTTTACACCTAGTAAGTTTACTGCTCTACTTGCTGTTTCAACTTTATTATTAAAGCCAAACATAGCTGAATTTGACACTTTAAGTAAAGTCGCTACTATTAAAGGGTCTTGCTCAATAATAGATAACAATTTATCTAAATCTTTATTTGAAGATTTTTTAAATTCCTCTAAATCAATTACAGTTTGTGGCAATGGAGGAAGAGAGTCTATTTTACTTGATAATATTTCATTCATTTAATTTTCCTAATAGTAATTTTGAGTATTATAACATATTAAAGATATATGTTTTTTAATTATTATGTAAATGTTTAACAAATTATAAAATTATAACTTATTTAAGTGGTTTTTAAAATTCAAAACCACCACCAGTTCCTTTATTCATACTTTCATATACACTTTTTATATATTTGTCTCTTGTATCACAGTTTAATACTATATTACACTGCATACAAGATTTGAGATGTTTTGATTTTTGGCACTCTTTTAAAATCTTTAGTTGTTGATCTAAAGCAACTTGCCATTTATCATTAGAATTATGGTTCATATATAGATTTAAATTTTTGAATAAATATTTTGAACATAATCTATTTCGTATTTACTTCCAAAAAAACATGGACTAGTATCATGTATATGTTTTGTTTCAATATCTAAAACTCTTTTTTGACCATCGATAGCTTTACCTTTAGCAGTCTCAAAAATATGAGCAAAAGGAAAAACCTCAAATAGTTGTCTTAATTTTCCATTGGGTTTATCACTAGCACCAGGATATGAAAATAACCCACCACCTCTTAATAAAATATGATGTAAATCTGGGACCATTCCTCCACTATATGTTAGTTTGTAGTTATTGCTAAACATATCGTCTATCATCTTTTTATGATGAGGATACCAGCATTGTTGAGTAGAACCAGGAGAATTTATATCACCTTTATTGTTCATTTTTAAATCTTTTATATAAATAAACATATCATCTTTAACTCTATATAATTTAACAGATTGTCCATCACAAACTACAAGCTCTATTCTAGGACCAAATACTACATAAACAGAAGCAACTATGTTTTTTCCTGTAAAATCATTTTCATAAATCCCATATATAGAACCCACAGATAGATTTACATCAACTAAACTACTACCATCAAGTGGATCATAAGCTATTAAGTATTTGCCATCTTTATTGATATCAATGATATTATCTTGCTCTTCACTTACTATTTGCTTAACTGTTTTTAATTTTTTAAAATTATTCTCAATCACAACATCTGAGGCTATATCAAGTTTTAATTGTGTATCACCAGTAGAATTTTGTTCATCACTTTTGCTTGTATCACCTTGTTTTATTATTTTATCAATTTCAAGTGTTGAAATTTTAATCGAATCTAATATCTCTTCCATTATTATCCTTTTTATAATTGTTTTCCATTCTTTTTAATCCATTTTATTATATCTTCAGGTTTATTTAAATCTAATATATTCATATTTTCTGGAACTGTATTTGTATCTATTGAATCATCAATAGCTATAGAATCACTGACATCAAAATAATCAGTATTTAAATTTTCTCTTTGTATACAGATTCTAGGTAAAGGGATAGTTTTTAGTCCCTCAACTAATAAAAAATCAAATTCACCTAACAAACTTATTAAATCTTCTAATGATGATGTTTGTTTTTTAAATATTGTAGTTTTATTTGGTGATACCACAGCTACATTAGCACCAGTATTAGAAAATTTAAAGCTATCTTTTCCCTCTTGGTCAAATTTAGCTTTATCTTTTGGGTCATGTTTAATGATTGAAACCTTGTAACCCTCAATTTGTAGTATTTCTGATATTTTAACAATTAAAGTTGTTTTACCACTATTTGAAGGTCCTGTAAAAGCAACGGCTATTTTTTTATTATTCATAATTGAATTATATCCAATTAGTTTTTAATAAACCTATCTTATCTATATTGTAAAGCATTTTTAACTAAAATAATATTTGATTTTAGCTTATCAACTCTATTTTTAAATTCATTAAGATTATTATTGTAGTGACTTGAACCATCAATTGCCTCAAGCTTTTCATCAAAATGTATGATAGTTTGTTTTTGAATATCTTCATCTGTTAAGCCTAATAGTAGTTGCGGTGTTTGTTTTTCTAGTTTTACTATAGTATGTTCTAAAGTATATTTATTATCGACTTCTACATTTAAATATCCACACATCTCTATATAAATATTATTTACACTAGAAGCATATCTACTATAAATCACACCTGCATAATCATTTAGGTATAGATGATAATTTTTATAATTTGAAAAAAACTCTATATTTTTAGTCTCATTAATAATCTCATCATTTTTATAAAGTTTATCCATCATATGTTTACTACCAAGATATAAAATCTCGCTACAATCTTTGTGTATTTTATTTAAAAAATCTTCTTTTGTCATTTTTTTGTCCTAAAAAAAGAGAGTTATAAAAACTCTCTTTTTATATTTATTTGAAGTAATTCTACTTAAACTTGTGGTCCAGCAGCTGTAAAATCAAAATCAGTATCACCTGTTAAGTATTTTTTAAAGTTTTTTACATACATTGAAGCTAGTTTATTTGCGGCTTCATCATATTGTTCTTTATTTTCCCATGTGTTTCTAGGATTTAATACTTCAGTATCAACACCTTCTAGTGTAGTTGGAACAGATAGATTAAAAACAGGAGTTGTTTCAAATCCACTATTATTTATTTTTCCATCCAAAATACCATTTATACAAGCTCTTGTATTTTTAATACTCATTCTTTTACCTGTACCATATGCTCCACCAGTCCATCCTGTGTTTACAAGATATACATTTACATTATGTTTATCAATTTTTTCACCAAGAAGTTTTGCATAAACTGTTGGATGTAGTGGTAAAAATGCCTCACCAAAACATGCACTAAATGTAGCAACTGGTTCAGTAATACCTCTTTCTGTTCCAGCTACTTTCGCAGTATATCCACTTAGGAAATAATACATCGCTTGCTCTTTTGTAAGTTTTGAAACAGGTGGTAATACACCAAATGCATCAGCACTTAAAAAGATAATATTTGTAGGATGTCCACCTGTCATAGACTCTTGATGATTATCTATATATTCTATAGGGTAAGAGACTCTAGTGTTTTCAGTTTTACTACCATCATCATAGTTTACTAATTTTTCACCATCATCTTCATCATAAACAACATTTTCTAAAATAGAACCTCTTTTTATAGCTTTGTATATTTCTGGTTCAGTATCTTTGTTTAAGTTGATTACTTTTGCATAACAACCACCCTCAAAATTAAAAACACCATCATCATCCCAACCATGCTCATCATCACCAATTAATGCTCTATGAGGATCTGTCGAGAGAGTTGTTTTACCTGTTCCTGATAGACCAAAAAACAATGCAGTATCACCATCTTTTCCAATATTAGCAGAACAATGCATAGATAATTTACCCTCAAGTGGAAGCCAATAATTCATCATAGAAAAAATACCTTTTTTCATCTCACCAGCATACCAAGTACCACCAATGACACCTGTTTTTTCTTCTACATTAAAAGCTACAAATACTTCAGAGTTAAGACCTTGTTCTTTCCACTTTTTATTTACTGTTTTACAAGCATTATATACAGTAAAATCAGGTTCAAAGTTTTCTAAATCTTCAGCAGGAGGAACTATAAACATATTATCAATAAAGTGAGCTTGCCATGCAATTTCAGTTATAAATCTAATAGATTTTCTACTTGTTAAACTTGCACCACAATAAACATCTGAAACATAAAGGTTTTTACCCTCTAGTTGCTCTTTTGAAAGCTTTAATAATTCATCATAAGTTTCACCTGTAATTGGCTGATTTATATCACCCCAAGAAATGTGCTGGTTTGAAGGACCTTGATCAACAAAATATTTGTCTTTAGGACTTCTTCCAGTGAAAATACCTGTTTCAATAATTGTTGCTCCATTATATGCTATTACAGCACCATCATGGTCAATTGAATTGTTGATAAGATTTTCTCTATCAAGATTTCTTAAAACCATATTTACATTTTTAATTCCAAGTGAATTTTTAATTTCTAACATTTTATAATTTCCTATTTAAATATTGATAACAGTACACCAGCTGCAACAGCTGAACCTATTACACCAGCAACATTTGGACCCATTGCATGCATTAATAAAACATTTGATTTATCATACTCTTGTCCCACTTTACTTACAACTCTAGCTGCCATTGGAACAGCTGATACACCAGCTGCACCAATTAGTGGATTTATTTGTGCATCTTTTGGACTAAATTTATTCATGATTTTTGCCATGATTACTCCAGTTGCAGTACCTACAGAAAATGCAATAAGTCCAATAACCATAATGCCCATAGTATCAAGTACCAAGAACTTATCAGCAGCTAGTTTAGAACCAACTCCAAGACCTAAGAATATTGTTACAATGTTTATTAATGAGTTTTGCATTGTATCACTTAATCTATCAACAACACCAGACTGTTTCGCAAAGTTACCTAATGCAAATGCACCAATAAGTGGTGTTGATTCTGGTAATAACAAAATTGCCATCATTAAAATTAAAATTGGTAAAAAAAGTTTTTCTAAAGGATGAACTTTTCTTAATGCAGGCATTTTAATTTTTCTTTCCTCTTCTGTTGTAAGTGCCTTCATAATTGGAGGTTGAATTACAGGTACAAGTGCCATATAAGAATAAGCAGCAACAGCAATTGCTCCCAATAAATGTGGTGCCAAGGCATTAGCAATAAAAATTGAAGTTGGACCATCTGCACCCCCAATTATAGAAATAGCACTTGCATCTTGAAGATCAAATCCAATAGCAACTGCTCCAACTAAAGAACCAAAGATTCCAAATTGTGCTGCTCCTCCAAGAAGTGCTGTTTTAGGGTTTGCTAGTAATGGACTAAAGTCAGTCATAGCACCAACACCCATAAAAATAAGAAGTGGAAAAAATCCATTAGCAATACCCATATTATAGATAATACCAAGCATACCATTTTCTCCACCAATACCAGCAAGGGGAATATTAGCTAGAAGACCACCAAAAGCAATTGGTAGTAAAAGTAGTGGTTCAAATCCTTTTGAAATAGCAAGGTAAAATAGTACAAATACTATTGCAAACATAATAAGTCTTCCCCATGTTTGCTCAAAGTGTGTCATAGGTCTTGCATCTTCATCATGTGCTTCTGATGTCATAACATCATCACTAGGAAAAAATAGTGCATTTATTCCTGTAGTTTGAAAGAATGAACTAGCTAGTTCATTCATTGTTTTAGATTGATACTCTGTATTTTCAACTTGTTCAGTTTCAGGGGCCGAACTTGCAAAAATATTGACACTAAACAAAGTTACAATAAGTATCATTAAAACAGATCTAATTTTTTTATTCATTTGTTTCTCCAAATTTGTTCATCGGTTTAATTAGCTTATTACAGCTATTGTTTGACCCTCTTCAACTGCGTCATTTGGTTTTACAGGAACTGCACTAATTGTACCAGCACATGGTGCTTCAATATCAATTTCCATTTTCATAGCTTCTAGTATAGATATAACTTGACCTTTTTCAACTTTATCTCCAACATTTACAAGTATTTTCCATACATTACCATTAACTGTAGCACCAACTTCAGTTCCACCAGCAGCACTAGGTGCAGGAGCTGGAGTAGGTGCTGATTCTGTAGCAACTGGAGCTACTACTTGAATATCTGCGTTACCTTCTGCAACTTGAACACTAAATTTTTTACCATCAACAACTACTGTATAGTTTCCATCAGCCATTTTATTATTTCCTTCTTCTTCTGTATTGTCTTTTTCTTCACTTATTTTTCTTACATTTAATGGTGATTCACCTTTTAAAAATGCTATCCCTTTTTCATCACAAGCTGCTGCAATAAAAATATTTTCTTCTGTAGTCTCTAAACCTTCAATCTCAAGTCTCTCTTTCCATGCTGCTATTGATTTTGTAACATCATTATCAGCTATATCAAGTGGATTTTCTTTTGTTGGTTCAAGTTTTAGCTTTTGACTAGCAAGTTTGATAATCTCAGAATCAGGTTCAACAGGAGTTTTACCAAAGTAACCAAGTACCATTTTTCCATAACCAGGTGCTATTTGTTTCCATGGACCAAACATAACATTTGCATATGCTTGTTGCCAATAAAATTGAGATACTGGAGTTACAGATGTACCATATCCACCTTTTTCAACAACCTCTTGCATAGCTTTAATAACTTCAGGGAATTTATCTAGTGTTTCATTATCTCTCATCATTTGAGTATTTGCAGTTAATGCTCCACCTGGCATAGGTGAAAATGGAATAAGAGGTGAAACTTGAGTTGCTTCAGGTGGCATCATATAGTCACTTAAACAGTCTTTTAGTGTTTCTTCATATTTTAGTATTTTATCAACTGTTAATCCACCAAGGTCATATTTTCCACCTTTTGTAGCATGTAACATTGTTAAAATATCTGGTTGGCTTGTACCACCACTTACAGGACTTGCAGCTAAATCAATACCATCTGCACCAGCTTCTAGAGCTGCTAAATAAGAAGATACACTTACACCAGCAGTTTCATGTGTGTGAAGTCTTATATGTATATCATCACCTAAAAGTTTTCTCGCCATTTTAATTGTTTCAAAAACTTTATTTGGATTTGCTGTACCACTTGCATCTTTGAAACATATAGAGTCATAAGGTAAACCACTATCTAAAATATTTCTTAAAGTTTTTTCATAAAATGGAACATCATGTGCACCAGAACAACCAGGAGGAAGGTCCATCATAGTTACGACTGCTTCATGTTTTAAACCATGATTTTTTATACACTGTGCAGAATATTCTAAATTTGCAATATCATTTAACGCATCAAAGTTTCTTATAGTTGTAGTACCATGTTTTGCAAACATTTTTGCATGTAAGTCAACAAGTTCTCGACTACCTGTATCTAACATAACTGTATTTATTCCACGAGCTAATGTTTGTAAATTTGCATCTGGACCAACAATGCTTCTAAATTTATCCATCATTTCAAATGCATTTTCTTGAAGATAAAAGAAAAGAGACTGAAATCTAGCTCCCCCTCCAAATTCAAAATGTGTAATACCAGCTTCTTTTGCAGCTTCAACAGCTGGAAAGAAATCGTTCATAAGTACACGACCTCCAAAAACAGATTGAAATCCATCTCTAAATGTTGTATCCATTATATCAATATATTTTTTTGACATTCTATTTAACCTTTTTATAAATCAAAACACTATTGTGTTTTTTGATTGTTGTAGTGTATAATTGCAGCCGTAATTGCAGCTACAGTATCTTTATCATCATCTACATTCGTAGCTTGTGGTTTCCATTCACTTGAAACATCTTTAGGTTTATCAGGAAAAAATTTTGCTATTAATTTTGCTTGTGCTTTTAATGCAAAAATCATGATAACAAGGAATAAAAATACAATTCCCATACCTAAAACCATAAACTTAAGTGCTTCTGAAACTAAATTTACTTCTTCCATATAGTTCTCCATTTCATACTTTTATCACTATTGCTAGTAACAATCTGTAATTAAAATTTCAATATTTTATATTAATATTGCTTTAGTAAATATTTATTTTCTTTTTTTTAGCTATAAAATTTACAAAATTGTGACATCTTAGAATTTTTTATAAAATTAATTCAGCAATTTTGTAAATAATATCATCAAACTTTTCTGAAAATTTATCTAACATAATTAGCTCCTTGGTTATTAAATATTTTTATTATTGCATATTTTATTAAATAAATTAAAAAACATTGCATTTTGTAATCTAATTTAGGATATAATTACTAAATATAATTACAAAAAGGAGTTAATGATGTTTAATGTATCTGAAATAATAGAAAAGTTAAGGGATGTATTATCAAGTGAAAATAATAATGGAAAGGTTTTTGATAAAGATATAGCAAATGCTTTGGAGCTGACTAGTGTTAATTTTGCAACAATGAAAAAAAGAAATAGTGTCCCTTTTTCAAATATTTTAGATTTTTGTGCATTAAAAAAAATATCTATTAACTGGCTATTGTATGGTCAAGATCCAAGTAGTTTGATTGATAGTACAGATAAATATTGGATAAAATATTATCCTACAGTTAATGTAAGTGCAGGTGGAGGTGCTTGTGATGCTGAAGATAATTTTGAAAAACTAGATTTACCTGATTTTTTTGTTAATATTGTTGGTGGAGCTGATAATATCAAAAATATAGAGGCTATTAATGTTACAGGTGATAGTATGGAGCCAACATTAAATAATGGAAATATTATATTTATTGATAAAACAAAAAAAGATTTATCAAAAGATGGTATTTATGCTTTTGTAAATGAAAATGGATTGTTTGTAAAAAGAATTCAAAGAAGAATAGATGGTAATTTAGATGTAATATCAGATAATAAAGAATATCCAATACAAATCACACAAAAAACAAATATTGATATTTTGGGAAAGGTTATTAGTTCAATTGGGAAAGTTTTTTAGCTTTGACTTAATAAAGTATTTGATATAATATAGTAAATATTATTATAAAAGGAGTAGTGGTTGGATACTTATCCCCCCTTGTGTATATTAAATTTTCTTATTAGGATTAGATTTTGGAATATTTAATATTTTTATTTGTGCTTGTTATTGGTGTTTCTTTCTTATGTTCGGTATTAGAATCTGTATTATTATCAACAAATGTTTCTTATATTTCAGTTTTAGAAAATAGTGATCCAGATGCTGGAAGATTACTAAAAGATTTAAAAAAAGATGTTGATAAATCTATAGCATCTATACTTATTTTAAATACTTTTGCTAATACTTTAGGTGCAACTGCTATTGGTGTTCAAGCACAAACTGTATTTAATGACGATAGTAATCTTATATTGATAGTTTCTATTGCTTTGACTTTTTCTATTTTATTTTTTGCAGAGATAATACCTAAAACTATCGGTGCTGTTTACTGGAAAGAGTTAGCACCTATTGCAGCTAAATTAATAAATCTTTTTATCATAATTACCTATCCGATTATTTTAATCACAATGTTTGTAACAAAAAAGATTAGTAAAAATAGTGATAATGAAACTGTTTCAAGAGAAGAGTTGATACATTCTGCACTTTTAAGTGAAGAGGATGGTATTATTAATGATATGGAATCAGATATTATTGAAAATACATTACTTTTAAAAGAGAAAAAAATAAAAGATATATTAACACCACGAAGTGTAGTATTTTCAGTTCAAAAAGATACACCAATAAAAGAGTTGCTTGAAGATAAAAGAACTTTTAAATTTTCAAGAGTGCCTGTTTATGGTGATAGTATTGATCATATTGTTGGAATTGTTCTAACAAAAAAGATTTTTAAAAATGCCATTAAAAATCCAAATGTAACAATAGAATCTATAATGCACACAGCAAATACAATAAATGAAAATATACCTGTATTAAAAGCACTTAGTAGTTTCACAAAAGCAAAAGGACATATGCTTGTTGTACTTGATGGATATGATCAAACTGAAGGTATTGTGACACTTGAAGATTGTTTGGAAACCTTGTTGGGCTTTGAGATAATGGATGAACTTGATACAACAGAAGATATGAGAAAATTAGCTACGGCAATTATGAGAGCAAAAAGGAAGGAAAAAGAGAAAGAGGAAAATTAATCTCCTCTTTTAACTTTCTACATAATTTTTAAGATTTCTTCCAACTTTTGGATGTTTTAGTTTTTTTATAGCACTTGACTCTATTTGTCTTACTCTCTCTCTTGTAACACTAAGAGTATTTCCTATCTCTTCTAGTGTTCTATCACTTTTATCATCTAAAAGTCCAAATCTCATTCTTATAACAGCTTGTTCCCTCTCATTTAATTGACCTAAGATTTGATCGATTTGACCCAATAAATCTTCATGCATTATATTTTCTACAGGTGTTGGTGCTTGTGTATCAGCTACAAAATCTCCAAACTTACCATCATCTTCATTTCCTATAGGAGCATCTAATGATACTGGTTCTTTTGTTATTTTAATTACTTGTTTTACTTTATCTACTGTAAGTCCAACCTCTTTTGCTATCTCTTCAACATCTGGCTCTTTACCATTTTCTTGAATACCTTTTCTAATGATTTTATTGATTCTATTGATAGTTTCAATCATATGAATTGGTATTCTAATTGTTCTTGCTTGATCTGCAATAGCTCTTGAGATAGCTTGTCTTATCCACCATGTTGCATAAGTAGAAAATTTGTAACCTTTTTTATATTCAAATTTATCAACAGCTTTCATAAGACCTATATTTCCCTCTTGAATTAAATCAAGAAATGGTAGACCTCTATTTGTGTATCTTTTGGCGATTGAGACAACAAGTCTTAGATTTGATTTTGCCATTCTGTTTTTAGCTTCATCTGTTATCTTTTTACCAAGTTTAATTTGTTCTAAAACATCTTTTAATTCATCTTCTTCTAAATCAAATCCACCTTTACTAGCTTCTGCTGTTTGGTAAAGTTTTTTAATCTCCATATATGTAGAAACCATTGTAGCCTCAGGAACCATACCTATGATATCTACTTTTGATAAAGTTAAAATCTTTTCTAAAAGTTTTTTATGATTTTCAAGCAAAGTGTCATTAAATAATGGTAGTTTATATTCTAATCTTTTTAATTCAACATCAAAACCATTATCACTATTAAGTGAAGTTTCCATAGCTTTTACAATCTCTGCAATTAATTTACTTGTTGGTCCAAGTTCTATTAAACTTTCTTTGATGATTTTTTTCTTGAATGCACAAGATAGATCAAAAATAAGTGTATCGACATCAGAATCACTTTTTGCATTCTCTTTTGATGTGAACTTAATCCAATCTTTTTTTGCTTTTTCAAGTTTTTTAAAAGATTCTATTATATTTTCAGCTCTTTTATCAAGTTTTTTATTTTTTTTAGTCTCTTTGTCATCTTCTGATTCACTAGCTTCTATATCATCTGATTCAGTTGCATCGATATCTTCTGTTTCATTTTCATCATCAAAGTTTCTAAAAAGTTCTTTTACTTTTCTTTCTCTATTTACTAGGGGTTCTTTATATTCAAGTATAAAATCAATCAGATAGGGAACAGAACAAATAGCATCAAGTATCGTATCTTCACCTCTTTCCATACTTTGACTAATCTCTATCTCTTCCTCTTTTGTTAGAAGTGGAACTTTTCCCATCTCTCTTAAGTACATTCTTACAGGTGAATCAGATCTGCTCCACTCTAGAAGTTCTTTGTTTTTTAAAAGATCAAACTCTTCACTATCTGGATTTTCTTGTCTTTTTATTCGTGCATCTTCTTTTTTCTTGTATTCTATTTGGTTTAGTCTTTTAGCTTGTTCTGTAGAACTAATAAGAGTGACATTAAAAAGTTGTTTTTGTGCTAAAATCTTTTTTACAATAGCAACAGTAGGGGTTTTGGGAAATACTTTTATAAGTTGTTCGTAAGTAAGTGTTTCCTCTTTATGTTCTTTAAATATCTTTTCGATTATTTTATTTATATCTTTTGCTTTAGGTGTCATATTTTTTGATAAGCCTTATAAATTATTTTTAGCATATATTATATCCAAACATTATTAAACTACAATAAATGTAGTTCATACTACTTTTAGAGGAGCCTTAAGTTTCACTTACTAATATTATTTATTATAAGATTATAATAAATAAAACAGTTAATAATAAATAAAACTTATTAGAGGATTTACCTACAAAATAAAAAGTTAATAAGATGTTTTTTATATTTTTACTTTTTATTTTGTATTATTTAGATAAAATGCAAAATATTTACAAACTAGGGGAGAGATTTAATATGAATAAAATCACTGGAAAAATATGGAATTTTGGAAGTAATATTGATACAGATCTTATTATTGCTGCAAGATATCTAAATAGTAGTGATCCACACCATTTAGCAAAATATGTTATGGAAGATGCTGATCCTGATTTTGCATCAAAAGTTCAACCAGGAGATATTATCGTAGCTGGTGAAAATTTTGGATGTGGAAGTAGTAGAGAGCATGCTCCTATTGCATTAAAAGCTGCAGGAGTTGCTGCTATTGTAGCACCATCATTTGCTAGAATATTTTATAGAAACGCTTTTAATATGGGACTGCCAATTTTTGAATTATCAAATGCTTTGGATAATAAAGAGGGTGAGTTAATCACTATTGATTTAGAAAAAGGAAGTATTGAGAATATTGATCAAGAAAAAACTTTTGAATTTACACCAATACCCCCATTTATGCAAGAGTTACTTGCAGATGGTGGATTAATGAATTTTGCGAAAAAAGAGGCACACAATGGCTAAAGATTATAATATTTCACTTATAAAAGGTGATGGAATCGGTGTTGAGATTGTTAATGAAGCGGTAAAAGTTTTAGATGCAATTGGACAAAAATTTGATATAAATTTTGACTACAAAGAGTATTTAATGGGTGGTTGTGCCATAGATGCTACTGGAAATCCACTTCCTCAAGAAACAATTGATGGTGTTTTGGCTTCAGATGTTTGTTTGTTTGGTGCTATTGGTGGACCAAAATGGGATAATCAACCACGAGAACTTAGACCTGAATCTGGACTACTTAGATTTAGAAAAGAGATGGGTGTATTTGCAAATCTTAGACCTGCAGTTGTTTATGATGAACTAGTTGATGCAAGTAGCTTAAAACCAGAAGTTATCAAAGGTGTTGATATTATGGTTGTAAGAGAACTTATTGGTGGAATTTACTTTGGTGAACCTAAAGGTAAAGATGAAACTAAAGGTTGGAACACTATGGTTTATACTGTTGAGGAGATTGAAAGAATTGCTCATGTTGCCTTTAAACTAGCACAAAAAAGAGATAAACGAGTTTGTAGTATAGATAAAGCAAATGTTTTAGATGTATCTCAACTTTGGAGAGATACAACTGAGCGAATAGCTAAGCAATACCCTGAAGTTGAGCTTACACATATGTATGTTGATAATTGTGCTATGCAACTTATAGCAAATCCTAAGCAATTTGATGTTGTACTAACTGGAAATATTTTTGGTGATATTTTAAGTGATGAAGCTTCTATGTTAAGTGGATCTATTGGACTTTTACCATCTGCTAGTACAGGTCTTAAAACTGCAGTTTACGAACCAATTCACGGTTCAGCTCCTGACATTGCTGGTCAAAATATAGCTAATCCTATTGCTACAATTTCTAGTGCTTCTATGATGCTTAGATACTCTTTAGATGAGATTGAAGCTGCTGATGCAATTGATGCTGCTATTAAAAAAGCTATGGCTGCTGGATATAGAACAGGAGATTTAGCTGCTTATGATTGTAAAGAGAGAGTTAATTGTTCACAAATGGGCGATATTATTTCAAAGTTTATATAAAGTCTAAACTGTAAAAAAGATAATGATAAAATCATTATCTTTTTATTAAAATAGTTCTATATCAACTTTATCTTTATATCTTACAACTTTATCTCTACCGCTATCTTTTGCTTCGTATAATGCGATATCTGCATTTTTCATAACTAAGTCAAAGTTATTTGAATCTTGAGGAAACATAGATAATCCTACACTAATAGTTTTTCTTAATTTATTTCCAGCATAAACATTTATCTCATTTTTACTTACTTGATTTCTAATCTTATTTGCTACTTCAATCGCAGCATTTTGACCATCAACTCCAACTAAGAGTATAATAAACTCTTCTCCACCATATCTAACTACTATATCGGAATCTCTTACATTATCAATTAATATTTTGCCAAGCTCTTTTAGTGCAATATCTCCAACATCATGTCCATATTCATCATTTACAGCTTTAAAATGATCCATATCAAGCATAAGTACACCTATATTTATCTTTTCTCTTAGGGCTTGAGGTACAAGCTTAGTTATGTGTTCATCCAAGAATTTTCTATTGTATAAACTTGTAAGACCATCTTTAAATGCAGATGTTTTTAACTCTTCTAAAAGTAGATTAACTATCAAAGATGGTGCCGCTTCTAAAAAATAACTTTTAATTAGTGATATATCTTGTTTTAATAAATTTAAACTTTCATTACTATCTAAAATAAAGTTTACAACTAATTGAGCTTGATCACCTATATCAATAGAGATACAATAGTAAAAATCATTTTGATTGTTGAAATATTTACATAC
The DNA here is from genome assembly GCA_034660335.1 of Campylobacterota bacterium. Classification (GTDB taxonomy): domain Bacteria; phylum Campylobacterota; class Campylobacteria; order Campylobacterales; family Arcobacteraceae; genus JAIOSF01. Next base: position 9,025 of record JAYEJC010000086.1, on the reverse strand, counting down.
TTTATGACTTTGAACACTTGAGACATCATTTGTATTTTTTGATACTCTACAATACTCTGGATGTTCCATAATAGACTCTGAACAACCGCATTTATCACTTTGACTATAAACAACAACAGATTTGTTGTCATTAAAACTTAGTTCCATAAATGTAAAATTATTGAGTTTAAATCTATTTATTAATATTTGAGCTAGTCTATTATATATATCATCTTTTGTTTCATCTATCTCTATCTCTTTTTTAAATTGATATATATCAGCAAGATTTCCAATTATTTTTTGTGAATTTAATAATGGATTATTTGTATTGTAGTTTTTATTTCCAACAAAGATATTTAGTTTTTTATCAATATCTGTAAAGGTTGTACTTAATCCATTTATGAGTTGATTATATTGGGATATAAGATGTTTTGCTTCAATTGATAAATTTTTATTTGGAATAATATTTGTAAAAATACCATTTGATATATTTTTTATCTTTTTACTTAGTTCTTCAAGAGTTTCAAGGTGAGGTTTTAATATTTTATTTGCTACAAAAACAACTAGTAAAATAGCAATAGTAGTTGATACTAAGATAGATAATATAAGCTTAAGTCCAGAATCACGAATATCAGATATATCAAGTACTATACTAATAGCGCCAAGTGTATCACCATATTGTACATTGTGACAATTAATACAATTTATTGTATTTGTTTTTGTTGCTTTATATGGAATTGTGACTCTTAAAGTTGTTTTTGAAATACCCTCTTGTAATAGGTACTTCATCTTAGAACTTTTTAGTACCTCTTGATCAATATCATCTCTTGATATCTCAAGTGTTTTTGGATCACCATATTGTTTATTGACATTGGCACCTCTTATTATCCATAAATCTTCAACATTCTTCATATTTGAAATAGAGTTTATAAATACATCTCTATTTTCCATATTTCCATTAATCATATGTGCAGTTAATCCACTTTGAACTGCTTCTGAGATTGAAGTTGCTTTGTTTATAGCTGTTTTAATACCATATGTTCTAAAGTTGTATGACTCTACTATTGCTAATAATATACCAACAATTACCATTACTAAAATTAATTTAGATATTATTTTTTGCTTCATCTCTTGCCTTTAAAATATTTAGAATAATTCAATAGTACTTTTTATCTCTTTTTGATATCTAAGGATAGTATTTCGTCCTATATCTTTCGCATCACTTAATGCTATTTCTGAGTTTTTTATAACATCATGTATATCCAAAGAATCATCAGGAAAAATAGAGACCCCTATTGAAGCTGTTTTTTTAAATCTATCTTTGTTGTTTGTTTCAAGATATATATTTGAAAGTTTATCTTTTAGTTTAGTAGCAATATCAATAGTTTTTAATTCGCTATCTGTATTAACCAATAAAACTAAAAATTCACCTCCCCCAAATCTAACTGCAATATCTGATGTTCGTATAGTGTTTTTGATTGTATTAGCAAATAGTTTTAAATATTGATCTCCAAAAGCAACACCATGTTCATCATTAACAGCCCTAAATCTATCTATATTGATCAATAATACACCAATTTTCATCTTTTCTCTTATAGCTAAAGGTATTAGTATTTTTATCTCTTCATTAAAAGATATTCTATTTTTTAATTTTGTTAAAGGATCAATATAGCTTGATTTTTGTAGGTTTTTTAATATTGATTGTATATATAAAATATGAACAATTTCATTAAAATAACTATTTAAACATAATTCTTGATAGCTATTTAACTCTTTGTCCTCTATAAAAATAACAATACTAGTCTCTTTTGATACTTTACTAATATATGAATATGTAAAACTTATATTATTACCAACTTGGAATAATATAGTTTCACTATCTTTAGTGATTTGCATTATTTTTAAATTGTTAATTTTAAATTCTGATTTTAGCTCGTATAAAATCTTATTATAAATAGAATCACTACATAAATCATCTTCAATATTATGTTTAAAATTATTTATTTTTGATAAAGTGTGAATTATCTGTTTCACTTCATCAATATGAATTGAGTCAACAATATTATCAAGTCTATCTATTAGTGTATCTGTGTTATTTAGCACTCTTTATATCCTTTATATATAAGCAAGCCAGTTTTTAAGTGATTTTCTTTCTTTTAATAGGGTGGTACTAGCTCCATGTCCTGGATAAATTTTAATATCATTTTTCCATTTTAAAATTTTATTTATACTTTTTTTCATATCATTTGGATTAGAGTAAGGAAAATCAACTCTACCAATAGAGTTTTGAAAAATGAAATCACCACTAAATAAATTGTCTTCCATTTGTATTGCACTAGACCCTGGTGTATGACCAGGAAAATGGTGAAAAGTAACTTTTATATTATTAATATTATATGTAATATCACCTGTTACTTGAATATCTGCTTTACTTTTAGGTGTGCCTTGCGAAAATGGATCATTTTCTAGCATAAAACAATCACCTTTTGGGCAATAAATAGGTAAATTTAATTTAGTTTTTAATTCTTGATTACTCCACACATGATCAAAGTGACCATGTGTATTTAAGATTGCTACAGGATTTGAACAGTTATTTAATACCCAATCTGTAGCATCAACACCAGGGTCAATAATAAAATCTTTATTGTTGATTGTAACAATATAACAATTAGTTTGATATGGTCCCATTGGTGCTTTTTTAATTTTCATCTATTTAAACCAGCTTTTTACTGTGTCAAATAGTCCATTAAAAGTATCTTCATGTGGTTTTGATTCTATTCCAAAACTAAGCTGAAGTTTTTCTAATAACTCTTGTTGTTCACTATTTAGATTTTCAGGATATTGTATTTTTATTTGTGCTACAAAGTCACCCTTACCATATCCATTTACACTTTTAACACCTTCACCTTTAAATGTAAATTGTTGTTTGTCTCTAGCGTTTGAAGGTATTTTAAGCTCCAATTCACCTCTTAGACTTGGTATTTTTATTGTTTCTCCTAGTGCTATTTGGGTAAAAAATAGTGGCACTTCAAGATATATATTATCATCATGTCTTATAAAGTGTTTATCCTCTTCAACATTTATTAAAATATATAAGTCACCTCTTGAGCCATCTGGCGCAATATTTCCTTTTCCACTTACTCTGATTCTATTACCTGTATTTACACCCTCTGGTATATCTACTTTAAAGTTATCTTTAACCTCTTTGTATCCTAAGCCACCACACTCTTTACATTTTGATGTTGCAGCTTTTCCTGTACCTTCACAATGTGGACAAGTTTGTGCAAATGTCATAAACCCTTGTTTCATATGTACTTGACCTTGACCATGACAAGTTCTACAATCACTTAGTTTACCGTCTTTTGCTCCAGTTCCTTTACAAGATTTACATGCTGTTTTGTATGTGTATTTTATCTCTTTATTAGTTCCAAATACAGCTTCGTTAAATTCTAAATTCACTTGTATCTCTGTATCTAGATTGTAATTATATGTTTTTCTTTCTCTTTGTTGTCGTCCTCCACCAAAGCCACCTCCAAACATCTCTTCAAATATTGAACCTAGGTCTTCAAAACCACCACCTCTAGAGAATCCACCACTTCCATGACCTTCTAGACCTTGTTTTCCATATCTATCATAAATTGATCTTTTTTGATCATCACTTAAAACTTGGTAAGCCTCATTTACAGCTTTAAAATTTTCTTCTGCTTGTTTATCATCTGGATTTTTATCTGGATGATATTTCATCGCCATTTTTCTATATGCTTTTTTTAAAACGCTTTTATCAGCACTTTTATCTACTTCTAATATTTCATAATAACATAGATCAGTCAATTATTATCCCTTTTTATTTTACAAGTAGTATCAAAAAATTAAACATAAAGTTAGGAAAATTAGATGAGTGCTAGTGGTTTAAAAGCTCTGTGAAGATTTACTCCTGTAAATCAAATAGAGATTTTAAATCAATAGTGCTTATATAGTTTTATAGTCACTTTATTGCTTACATATAATCTCTTGAACTACAGTAGTAGTCCTGCGATATTCTATATAACCACTAAAGCAACTCTAAAACTACCTAGCTTATGTTTTATTATTTGGTACTACTTACATTTTGTTATTATTTTATCTAATTTTTGCTATAATAAAACTTATGAATAAAGGTTTAGAAAAATTTTATGATTTAGTTGAATCATTTGAGATGTTACCATCTATAGGTAAAAAATCGGCATTGAGATTGGCTTATCATATAGTAACAGAAAATAGTTATGCAGGTATGCGTTTGTCACATAGTATTGAAACAGCTATAAATAATATAAAGATATGTAGTAGTTGTTTTTCAATAAGTGAAAATGAGATTTGTGAAATTTGTTTGGATTGTGATAGAGAGGATGATGTTTTGTGTATAGTACAAAATGCAAAAGATATATTTAGTATAGAGGAATCAAAACAATATAGTGGTAAATACTTTGTAATAGAGAAGTTAGATGATGAACTAATTAGTAAATTAGTTCATAGAGTTGCAAATAAAAAAATAAAAAATATATTATTTGCAATTACTCCTAGTTTGGCAAATGATGCATTTATATTATATATAGAGGATAGGTTATCTGATTTTGATATACGATTTACCAAAATAGCACAAGGTGTACCAACAGGTGTTAGTTTGGAAAATGTTGATATATTGTCTTTATCTAAAGCTATAAATGGTCAAATACAAATTTGATTGATATTAATTTAGAACATAGAAATAGGTGCTATAAGTGCTATAGACCAATTAGTAGTTGTATGTGTAAATATATAAAACCAGTTGATACAAAAACTAAATTTATAATTTTAATGCATCCAAAAGAGTTTAAAAAAACAAAAAATGGAACAGGACATTTTACTAAACTATCAATAAAAGATTCTGAGCTTTATATTGGTATTGATTTTACTAATCATAATAGAATAAATAATATTTTAAATGATACGAATAATAACTGTTATATACTTTATCCTAGCAATGATAGTATAAAACTAAATAAACAAAGTATTGACCAAGCTAATAAAAAAAATGTTGTGTTTATTATTGATTCCACATGGGCATGTTCTAAAAAAATTTTAAGAGTTAGTAAAAATATAACTAATTTGCAGAAAATAAGTTTTGAACATCAAAAGTCATCACAGTTCAAAATAAAAACTCAACCAAATGAGTATTGTTTATCAACTATAGAATCAACACTTTGTGTATTAGAATTATTAGAAAATAAAAAATATAATAATTTTTTATTACCATTTGAAAAGATGGTTGAATATCAGCTTAATTGTAGTAAAATAATGGTGTTATTAGATATAAAGAGAATTTTAAAAAAGGATTAAAAAAAGATGCTTAAAGAGATATATAAAAATTATTTTTTAAAATTTCCAAAATTATTTTTTATTATAATATTTATTTTTACTTCAATTATGTTTGTTTTTAGTTTAAAGCTTGAGATAGATGCTAGTGCTGAAACACTTCTTTTAGAAGGTGATAAAGATTTGGAATTTACACGAAAAATAGGTAAAAGATTTTATGCACCAGATTTTTTAGTAGTAACTTATACTTGTCAAGACAATCTTTTAAGTGATGAAAATATAAAAAACATAAAAAATATCTCAAAAAGTATATCTAGTTTGGATATAGTAAAATCGATTACTAATATAACAAATGTACCACTTTTGCAATCACCACCAATACCTTTAAAAGAGCTTATTAAAGATATACCAACTTTATTATCAAAAAATATAGATAAAAATCTTGCAAAAGATGAATTTCTAAATAGTCCAATATACCAAGAAAATCTTGTTAGTAATGATTTTAAAACTACTGCTATATTGATAAATCTTAAAAGAGATGATAAATATTTTGATCTTATTAAAAATAGAGATAGATATATAGAATTAAAAAAAATAGCTAAATTAACACAAAAAGAGCTAAAAGAGTTTGAAGAGCTTAAATTAGAATTAAAAATATATAGAGATATATTAAGAGAACAAACACATAACTATATTGTAAAAATTAGAGATATATTAAACAAATATAAAACTACTTTAAATAACACAGAGTTGCATTTAGGTGGTGCTAATATGGTAGCAGATGATATGGTAGGTTTTGTAAAAAGTGATCTTAAAACTTTTGGTTTGGTGATAATATTTTTGCTAGTTATAGTATTGTATCTTTTATTCAAAGAGATTAAATGGGTACTTATTCCACTATTTATATCAACTTTTTCTATTATTATCACAAGTGGTTTTTTAGGTTTGTTTTCTTGGGAGATAACTGTGATATCATCAAATTTCATCTCTTTACAATTAATCATGAATATGTCATTGGTTGTTCATCTTATCATAAAATACAAAGAGTTAAATAGTAAAGAACTAGATACTTCACAATATACACTTTTATTACAAACAGTTACATCTATGGCAAAACCATCATTTTTTGTAGTTATTACAACTATGGCTGGCTTTAGCTCTTTGGTATTTAGTGGAATACTACCTATTATCACTTTTGGATGGATGATGAGTATAGGTATAGTTGTATCTTTAATCACTACTTTTTTACTTTTTCCAATCATTATGCTGTTTTTCAAAAAAAGTTTTGTTGTTCATTATAAACTAGATAAAGAACCTTTTACATTAAAAATAGCATCGATTGCATATACTAATCAAAAGATTATACTTTTTATAACAATTTTAGTTGTATTATTTTCAATATCTGGTGCTACAAAACTAAGAGTTGAGAATAGTTTTATTGATTATTTTAAACAAGATACTCAGATATATCAAGGTATGAAACTAATTGATCAAAAGCTAGGTGGTACAACCCCTCTCGATATAGTCGTAACTTTTAAAGACAATAGTGATGAGATAGAAGATATAGATTTAGTAAATAGTTCTAATAACCAATACGAAGAAGATGAGTTAGATAGTTTTGAAGATGAATTTGAGGAAACAATTGAAGATAAAGAGAATTATTGGTTTACTCAAGCAAAAATGGAAAGAATTGAAAAAATACATAAATATATGGATAGTTTAGAGCCTATTGGTAAAGTATTGTCTTTGTATACAGTTGCAAAAATTGGAAAAACTTTAAATGATGGTGAAGAGTTGGATACTCTATCTTTAGCACTTTTATATCAAGAGTTACCAAATGAATATAAAAAACTCTTACTTACTCCTTATGTTGATATTGAGAATAATATGGTTCGTATTAGTACTAGAATAAAAGACTCAATGCCAAATCTTAAAAGAGATGAGTTATTAAAAAAGATTGATAAAGAGTTAAGTACCATTATAAATCCAAAATATGAGGAGATAAAAATATCTAATTTATTAGTTATTTATAATAATATGCTGCAGTCACTTTTTGATTCTCAAATTAAAACTATAGGTGTGGTTGTATTTATATTGTTTATTATGTTTTTTATTTTATTTAAAAATTTAAAAATAGCAGTTATTGCTATGATTTCAAATACTATACCAGTTGGAGTGATATTTGGATTTATGGGTTATATGGATATCCCTTTAGATATGATGACTATAACTATTGCTGCTATTAGTATAGGTATAGCAGTTGATGATACTATACATTATATTTATAGATTTAAAGAGGAATTAGAAAAAAATAATAATAAAAAAGATGCTATGTACAATGCACATAAAAGTATAGGTACAGCTATGTTTTATACCTCTACAATAATTATGATAGGATTCTCGATACTTGTATTATCCAGCTATATACCTACAATATATTTTGGACTTTTAACTATGATTGCTATGTTTATGGCTATTGTTGCAGATTTACTTTTATTACCTGTTTTGTTACTTTTATTACCTTAATTATAAATGTAATGAAAATGTAATTTTTTTTATTCGTTACTCTTATATTAAATTAAATATAATTAAAAAAATTAATTATAAAGGATAAAAATATGAGAAACCTCTCAGTAAAATCAAAGGTATTAACAATAGTAATTAGTACAATTATTATTATATCTTTGATAATCTCAATTCAATCTATAATAAGTATCAATAATCTTACTGATACAAATGTAGAAAACTACAAAAAAGAGGCTTATGCTTTAAAAGAAGATGAGCTAAAAAACTATGTATCTATGGCCACAAAAACTGTAGAGTCATATCACTCAAGAACATCTCAAGAAAAAATAAAAAATGAAGTGTCAAATGATCTTCAAGATCAAACAAATTTTCTATTTAGTGTATTAGAAGATCAATATAAGAGATACAAAGGAAAGGTCTCTCAAAATGAGCTAAAAACAAAATTAAAAGATATTGTTAAGGCTACAAGATATGGCAAAAATGGATATTTTTGGATAAATGATTTTGATACTAAGATTGTTATGCATCCATTAAAATCACATCTAAATGGGAAAAGTAAAAAAGGTGTAAAGCATTGGGATGAGTTCGTAGAAAAAGGAAAACTAGGAGATGGTTTTGTATCGTATGTACAGTCTTTAAATGGTAAAAAACTGCCAAAAGTATCATATGTAAAAACATTTAAACCATTTAATTGGATAATTGGAACTGGTGCTTATGTTGATGATATCACAGGAAATATGAAAAAAGAAGCATTAAAAGCTATATCTGGTATGAGATACGGAAAAAGTGGCTATTTTTGGATAAATGATTCTAAGCCAAATATGATTATGCATCCAATAAAACCAAGCTTAGATGGAAAAGATTTATCAACATTAAAAGATCCAAATGGTGTATATCTATTTAATGATATGGTAAAAGTATGTTCTTCAAATGGTGAGGGATTGGTTAAATACTCATGGGCAAAACCAGGATATGATAAACCGCAAGCAAAATTTTCATATGTAAAAGAGTTTAAACAATGGGGATGGATAATAGGAACAGGTACTTATGTAGATGATATTGAAGCAAAAGTATTAGCTATGCAAAAAAATGGATCCGATCAGATTAATTCTATTATTATTCAAATTATTATTATAGCTTTAATTATTGCAATTATCTCTAGTATTATTGTTTCTATTATCTCTACTAA
>JAYEJC010000085.1:0-1673 GCA_034660335.1 Campylobacterota bacterium | reverse complement strand
GTAACTGAAAATAATAAAAGTATAAAGAGAAAAGTAGAAATATACCAAAATCTTGGAGCAGATTTAGTTTTATATGATAGTAAATTTGAAAATATTCAAACTCTAATAAAAGTAACTAAAGAAAGTATAAACTTAACAACAAAAAAAGTTACAACAACTACACAATATTTAATAGCAAATTTTAAAACTACTGCATTAGAATTTCATAATAAAATATTACAACATTGGGTTATTGAAACTTACCATTATCATTTAGATATGCTAACAAAAGAGGATAATCATATTGCATTTAAAAATTGCTTTGCTATGTCAATTTTACGAAGTTTTACAATTAATCTATATCAATTATTTTTAAATAAATATAAGGGACAAACACATGTAATGCCACAATATAAAACTACAATGGCAAATATAAGAAGATCTTGTATTCATGATTCCCAATTTGCTTTTGATTTATTTGAGATGAAATACTAAAAATTATTTTTTAGTATTAGAAGTTTAAAAGCTACTTGTAAAAAGTACTGTAATAAAATAATGTCTAAAAAATGAGATGTTTATAAATATGAGACTTTTATCAAATTTTAGAATCTTTATCTATTTTATTACTTGTTTTTTATATAAATTATTATAGATTTCTTACAAATAATTTTATAAATTATTCTTCGTAAGATTTACCTAGTTTTTGTATGATGTTTTAAATGGTTATTATACTTTTTCTATAACATTTATAACGTTTTGTATTATCCAATCAGGAGTAGATGCACCAGCTGTTACACCACAAGTTTTTTTATCTTTGAACCAATTCTTTTCTAATTCTGTTTCATCTTCTATATGGTAACTTTGAGTATTTTCACTACAAATATTGAATAGTTGTTTTGTATTAGATGAGTTTTTTCCACCAATTACAATCATTATATCAACTTTAGAACTTAAACTTCTAGCAGCTGCTTGATTTTCAAATGTAGCATCACAAATTGTATTAAATACCCTAACCTCTTTATATCTTAAGATTAAGTGATTTACAATCTCTAAGTATTTTTCTTTTTGTTTTGTAGTTTGTGCAATAGTAGCTATTTTTTCATATTTAAATACAATATTTTCTAAATCTGATGGTTCTAAAACAACGTTTACATCCTCACCATAACTTTTAATACCTTTTACTTCAGGATGCTCTTCGTCTCCAAAAATAACAACACTATATTTGTCTGCAGTCATTTTTTTAACTATTTGTTGAGGAGTTGTCACAAAAGGACAAGTTGCATTTATAACATTTGCACTTTTCTCTTTAAGTTCTGCCAAATCATTTTTTGGAATACCATGTGTTCTTATAATAACAGTATCATCTTTTTTAGCTTCATCAATAGTTTCATATAAACCAACATTAAAATCAGTTTTTAATCTATCTATCTCTTTTTGATTATGAATTAGAGGTCCCATTGTTGAGGCATCTTTATGGTCTTCTGCAATTTTAATTGCTCTTTTAACACCAAAACAAAATCCATAACTCGAAGCTAATTTTACTTGCATATTAAGCCTTTAATGAATCTAAAATCTCATTAAAGTTAGGGAATGATGTCTCAATACATTGTGTATCCTCAATATTCATTCCACATAAAAGTCCAGCTACTGCAAAACTCATTGCGATTCTATGATCTCCATGTGAATCTACAGTT
>JAYEJC010000084.1:0-7693 GCA_034660335.1 Campylobacterota bacterium | reverse complement strand
CATTCTTTTGTTTTTGTATCTTTATAAGTTAAATACACAGACTCAACTATAGAATAAAATGATTTCATCTCATTTTCTACTTTTTTTTGTAGTCTTATTTGAATAACTTTATTTTTAAAATCAATCAAATCAAAAATTTTTGATACTTCATTTTGAATGATACTTTTTTGATTTTTAATATAAGAGTTTTTATCCTCTTCAAACTCTTTTTCTAAAAAGAAATTTTGATAAGATATAATCGCATAAGTAAGTATGACAGATAATACAAGGATAGAAAAGGACGGTAATAATACCGTCAACCTTGATACATTTTTTTCTGATAATATCATTATTTAGACAGTTTTAAATACTGTTCTTTTAGTTCCTTATAAACCATATCAAAATTAATATCTGAATTTTTTTCAAGTATATTAATCATAACAACATTATCCTCATCACCATTCCAAACTTTTATGTATGCACCCTCTTTATATCCATTGTCTTGTCTAAACTTATTTAAACTATTTTTACCGATATATAGTTTTTGTAGCCAAGTAAAACTAAGCCCAGAAAGTTTACAACATCTAAAAAACTGGTCTATAAATCTCTCAACACCACTAAAAGCTGGCATATTACCTGTCTCTATTGCAAATGCAATATAAGATAATTTTTCAGCTTCTTTTACAATTAACTTAACATCAACATCATCCATTGGTACTGATTCATAAATACAATGAGTATTTACAAGTGATACAGCTTTTGGTATATTTGTTTCTTGAAGAATATAACTCATCAAAAAATGCCAAACATCAACAAGCTCTATATGAATATTATTAAAATCAGGTTTAGAAGATATATTTTTCCAATGCTTCCATGGAGTTGAATCTATAAGTTCAGATACTTCCATATGGATACATCTAAGCCAATTAATCTCTTTTTCAAAACGATTAACACCTAATTCCCAATTTGTACCATTTGTATCGTCATTTAACTTTTTTTGTAAAACAAACATCTCTTCAAGCTTAGATGGGAAACTTGATGTTTCCTCCAATAGTGCTGCTAATGGCAAACACTCTTCAACTAAAATATCAAGTGAATTTAGTTCATTTGAAGATTTATTATCATTTTGTAAAAGATGTACTATCAAAGCAACAGTATAAGGCACTTCATCTTTAGACTCCCAATCTAATACATCATCAGGTATCACCCCAATATAACTAGCAAAACTCTCTATATTATCAAAGCCTAGACTTTTTATAGTTGTTTTTAATTCTTTATATAACAATTTAATCTCCTAAATTTAATTTATTGGTAATACCACTTTGAAAGATGCACCATCTTCTACATTTTTAACACTTAGTATACCTTGTGCATTTTTTTCCACTATTGTTTTTGACATATATAGACCTAATCCTGTACCATTTTTATTCTTTTTTGTACTAAAATATGGTTCAAATACCTTATTCATAATAATACTTGGTATTCCACCTGCATTATCTATTATCTCAAATACAATATTATCATTTAAACGATAAAAATGGACAGATATTTTTTTATCTTTTATATTTTTTTCCATCAATGCTTCTTTTGCATTGTTTAAAATATTTATAAAAACCTGTACTATTTCATTTATATGTACATTTATCTCCATATCATCTTTGGCTTCAACACTGAAATTTATATCATCAACTTTAAAAGAGTATGCTAAAAAGTCCCTAGCTTGTTCAACCAATGAACTTGCGAATATTTTTTGTCTATCTCTTGATGGATTGAAAAAACTTCTAAAATCTTCAATAGTTTTTGACATATAAGACAATTGTTCATCTATAGAACCAACTACACTATTTAGTGTCTCTTCACTAATTTCACCATCAATTAATTTTTCTAAAGGAAGTTTTTGAATTAAAATTGCTATTGCTTGAAGTGGTTGTCTCCATTGGTGAGCTATCATACTTATCATCTCACCCATTGCACTTGCTTTTGATTGCTCAACAATAATATCTTGTTGTGTTGCTACCTCTTTTTCATAAGTTATATCATGCCTTATAGCACTATAGCCTACAATGTCACCTGTGCTATCTACTTCTGGTCCAACTGTAGCATCAACCCAATATGCACCGCCATCTTTTTTAAGATTTTTTATCTCTCCATGCCAAATATTTCCCGCTTTTATAGTTGTCCATAGATCAACAAATATATCAGCTGTTGTATCAGGATGCCTTGCTATACTATGTGGTTGCCCTATTAACTCATCTTTTGTATATCCAGATATCTCACAAAAAGCTGTTGATACAGATGTAATTATCCCTTTTAAATCTGTTGTTGATATTATAATATTATTATCAATCAACTCTTCACTAATATCTAAAGTTTTATTTATATCACTAACTTTTTGTGAATATTTTAATAAAACACCTTCAAAATTTCTTTCATATATATAAACAATCTCGTTTTGTATCTCTAAAATATTTAAATCATTGTTGTATAAGAACTCAATCAAAGCATTTTTAAACCCAGCACAAATAACAAATAATTCACTAGTACCTATATCTTTGTATTGTAAAAATATTAATAATTTTTCTATAATGGGACAATCACCAATATCATTTTTATTTTCTACTATACCAACATAATAATCAAATATACCAAATGCATAATTCTTGATAAACAACTCTTTTTGAATATCATATCTTTGCAAAACTTTTAATACCTCTTCATTTGAAATCCATGATTGCATAATGGAAATTTTTGATTTTTTTAATAACTCAATATTATCTATTAACTTCATTTCGTTATACCTTTGTTTTTAATTTCAAAAAAATTACAATCACTACCACTACTTTGTTTTACAACCAAAGAAGGTATCGCTTGAGATTTAAAACCATATGATCTACAACCATGTGGTTTGTTTTTTTCCCAAGTAACATAATAATGTTTACATTTTTGACATATTATTCTATTTTTCATAAATATGATTTTACTTAAATAACTTTTAAGAGTAGTTTATATAAAATCAAATCAATCTTAAAAACATAAAGAACTGATTTTATTATCATAGATATCATCAATAAATAACAACATAATATAAGGTAAAAAATGAAAAATAAAAGAATAGGAATTATAGGTGCTGGTGCAGTTGGTGCTACTGCTGCTTTTAGCTTAGCTATAAGTGGTACTTGTAGTGAAATAATACTATATGATATAGATGTAGATATAGCTATGGGTAAAGCTATAGATATAGAACAATCAACAAACTACTCACCAAATGGAACTATTATTACAGGGGCAAAAGAGCCATCTGATGTTTGTGATTGTGATATTGTTGTTATAACAGCAGGAGTTCCTAGAAAAGGTGATATGACAAGAGAAGATTTACTTATGATAAATGCAAAAATTATGAAAGATGTGGTGACAAATATTAAACAATATTCACCAAACTCAATTATTTTGTGTGTATCAAATCCATTAGATGTAATGACATATGTTTGTCACAAAATTACACAATGGGATAGTAATAGAATTATTGGTATGGCTGGTGCATTAGATGGTTCTAGAATGTCATATCAAATAAATAATACTTTAGGCTTTGGTAGAGCCCAAACAAAATCTATGGTAATAGGTGATCATGGAGAAAATATGATTCCAGTACCATCTATGAGTTCAATTGGAGGTGTACCACTTACAGAACTTGTTTCAAAAGAGCAGATGGAACAAATTATAAATAGAACAAAAGATGGTGGCGCACAAATAGTAAAACACTTAGGAACATCAGCGTATTATGCCCCAGGTAGAGCAGTTGCTCATACAGTAGAAGCTATTTTAAATGATAGTAAAATTATTATACCATCATCTGTTATGCTAAATGGAGAATATAATCAAAATGATATAACAGTTGGTGTTCCAGTTGTTATTGGAAAAAATGGTGTAGAGAAAATTATTGAACTTCAACTAGATGATGAATTAAAAAATAAATTTAATAAATCTGTTGATACAATCAATCAAAGTATAAATATATTAAAACAAAATAATTTCTTTTTATAAAGAAGTATTACAAATATTCACACTTTAGGTTAGCATATTTGCTAACCTTTTTTTATTTAGTAACAATTAAATATTTTACGATAAACTAAAAGTCATCTCTAAGAATTAATATAATTCATAGAATAAATCATAATATGGAGTTAGAATGAGAGAGATTCAATATGCTGATATCGTAACAGCAATTAAAAATGTTATTGTTCATTGTGGTACAGTGTTACCAGATGATGCATACAAAGCTATCAAAGATGCACATGACAATGAAAAATCACCTGTTGCAAAAGAGGTGTTAGCACAACTATTAGAAAATGCAGATATAGCAAAAGATGAAAAAAGACCACTTTGCCAAGATACAGGGCTTGCTGTATTTTTTGTAAATGTAGGTGAAGATGTCAAAGTAATTGGTGGACTTTTAAAAGATGCTATCAATGAAGGAACTGAAGCTGGTTATAAAGCTGCTTATCTTAGAGCTTCTACTTGTGAACCATTTAGCAGAGCAAATTTAAAAGATACTATTGGGTATAATTTACCTGCAATTATTCACTTTGATATAGTAGCAGGTGATAAAATAGAAGTTGAATATGCTGCAAAAGGTGGTGGAAGTGAAAATGTTTCAAGAGCTACAGTATTCCCTCCAGCTGCAGGTAAAAAAGGTATCATAGAATATGTCAAATCTGTAATTAGTGATGCAGGTGGAAATCCTTGTCCTCCTCTTACTGTTGGAGTTGGGATTGGTGGTACATTTGAAAAAGCAGGTATATCATCTAAACATGCACTTTTTAGAACATTAGGAAGTGTAAATGAGGATCCAGAGATGGCACAAATGGAATCAGAAATTAAAGATGAATTAAATAAACTAGGAATTGGAGCTATGGGTATGGGAGGTACACAAACTGTACTAGCTGTTCATATAGAGGCTAATCCATGCCATATAGCTTCACTACCTGTTTCTGTAAATGTTCAATGTCATAGTTCAAGACATGCACATATCACTATATAAATAAAAGGATTTAAATTGGCAGAATACACTTTTACAACACCTCTAAAAGATGAGGATACAAGACAATTAAATGCTGGAGATATTGTATTTTTAAATGGTACAATATACACAGCAAGAGATGCTGCTCATAAAAAATTAGTTGATCTAATAGAAGCGGGAGAAGAGTTACCTTTTGATTTAGAGGGTAGTATTATATATTTTGTAGGTCCAACACCTCCAAAACCAGGTGAACCAATAGGAAGTGCTGGTCCAACTACATCATATAGAATGGATACATATTCACCAACTATGTTAAAATATGGTTCAAAAGGTATGATTGGAAAAGGGAAAAGAGATCAAGCAGTAAAAGATGCTTGTAAAGAATATGGTGGAATCTATTTTGGTGCTACAGGTGGAGCTGGTGCTTTACTTGGAAAAAAAATAACATCAGCTGAAGTGATAGCATATCCAGAATTGGGACCAGAAGCTGTACGAAAAATAACAGTAAAAGATTTTCCTGTTACAGTTATAAACGATACACATGGTGCTGACCTTTACCAGATGGGTAGAGAACAATATGAAGTAAAATAAAAAAGTGTGTAAAAACTAAACATTTAAAATTATAAAAAAACTTAAATTATTTTCTATTTGTTACCTTTTAAAACAACTAGGCTATAATTTATATAAATTCAAATCTTACAAAGGAATTAAATATGAATATTCACGAATATCAAGCAAAACAAATTTTTGCTAAATATGATGTACCAACACCAAAAGGTATTATGGCCGAAAGTGTTAAAGATGCAATTGTTGCAGCAGAGACATTAGGTGGACCTATATGGGTTGTAAAAGCACAAATTCACGCAGGTGGAAGAGGACTTGGTGGTGGTGTTAAACTTGCTAAATCTTTAGAAGAAGTTGAAGAGTTATCAAATGAAATATTAGGTATGACTTTAGTTACACATCAAACAGGACCTGAAGGTAAACTTGTACAAAAACTATATATTGAAGATGGTGCAGATATAAAATCTGAACTATATTTATCAGTAGTACTTGATAGAAAATTAGAGATGCCTTTGATTATGGCTTCTACTGAAGGTGGTATGAACATCGAAGATGTGGCTGAAAATACACCTGAAAAGATTGTTACTATTCCTGTTGATCCTGCTATTGGTTTTCAAGGTTTCCACGGTAGAGAGCTTGCTTTTGGTTTAGGACTTACTGATAAAAATGAACAAAAAAACATAATCTCATTTGCTAAAAAATTATTTAAACTTTATATGGAAAATGATGCAGAGATGATAGAGATAAATCCACTTGTAAAAACAGGTACTGGAGAGTTCTTAGCACTTGATGGTAAAATGGGATTTGATAATTCTGCTTTAGGTAGACAACCTGATATTGCAGCTATGAGAGATTTTAGTGAAGAGGATGCAGATGAACTAGAAGCGTCACATTATGGATTATCTTATGTAGCTCTTGATGGTGAGATTGGTTGTATGGTAAATGGAGCAGGACTTGCTATGGGTACTATGGATACAATTAATCATATGGGTGGAACACCTGCAAACTTTTTAGATGTTGGTGGAAGTGCAAATGCTGAAACTGTTGCAAAAGGTTTTGAAATAATCCTTAAAAATCCAAATGTAAAAGCTATTTTTGTTAATATCTTTGGTGGAATTGTAAGATGTGATAGAATAGCAAATGGTATTATAGAAGCTACAAAAATAACAGATGTAAATGTACCAGTTATTGTAAGACTTGATGGTACAAATGCACCAGAAGCAGCAGAAATATTAAAAAATGCAAATATCGCAAACCTTATTGTAGGTGATGATTTAGGTGATGGAGCTGCCAAAGCTGTTAAAGCTGCTGCTGAATATAAAGGGGAGGGAGAATAAGATATGTCAATTTTAGTAAATAAAGATACAAAAGTAATCGTTCAAGGTTTTACAGGTAAAGAGGGAACTTTCCACGCTGAGCAATGTCTTGCATATGGAACTAATATTGTTGGTGGTGTTACTCCAAATAAAGGTGGTCAAGAGCATCTTGGTAAACCTGTATTTAATGCAGTTGCTCAAGCTGTAAAAGCTACAGATGCTACAGTATCTATGATATTTGTACCACCTGCTTTTGTTGGTGATGCTGTAATGGAGGCTGCAGAAGCTGGAATTGAACTTGCTGTTATTATCACTGAAGGTGCTCCTGTAAAAGATATGCAAGCTGCTAAAGCACATGCTACTAAACATGGTATGAAAACAATTGGACCAAACTGTCCAGGTATCATTACTGCCCAAGAATGTAAAATTGGTATTATGCCAGGTATGATTTTCAAAAAAGGAAATGTAGGACTAATATCTAAATCTGGTACACTTACTTATGAAGGTGCAAATCAAGTTTGTAATGAAGGTTTTGGTATCACTACTGCTGTTGGTATTGGTGGGGATCCAATTATTGGTTTAAGTTATAAACAACTATTACCAATGTTTGAAGCTGACCCAGATACTGAATGTATAGTGATGATTGGTGAAATTGGTGGGGATCTTGAGATTCAAGCTGCAAAACTAATAGAGGAAAAAATCACAAAACCTGTTGTAGCATTTATTGCTGGTCAAACTGCACCAAAAGGTAAGACTATGGGTCATGCAGGTGCTATTGTAAGTGGTAGTGCTGGTACAGCTGCTGAAAAAATGGCAG
>JAYEJC010000083.1:0-1695 GCA_034660335.1 Campylobacterota bacterium | reverse complement strand
CAATAGCATCTATCTTACTTAAAATATATTTGTAAAATTAAAATCAATTTTACAATCATCTATCTCAAAACTGTATTTTTCAGTTGTAAACTCACCTTCTAGTTTATAAAAGCCATTTGTTAGTTTATAAACCTCTGCAAAATTACCTTTTGGCTCTACTAAAATATAATACTTTACACCTTGCTCTTGGAAAATATTATACTTGACAGTTCTATCCTTTTTCTTTGTAGATGGTGATAATACTTCAAATATTATTTGTGGAACATCTTCTATAAAATTTGTTTTCATTTCATTGCAAACTACACTATTGTCAGGACATACAGTTGTGTCATCTGATATTTTCCAATCAACGGCTAAAATTTGCTTACAGTTTCTACAATTCTTTAATTGTTGTTTTAACTCAAAAGCGATTTCTGTACTAATATTTTGATGCTCAAATATTGGAGATGGTGCCATTGAATAAGCTATTCCCCCTATTAATTCCCATTTACCTTCCCATATTTTATAATCATTATAAGTATAATGTGGTAAATCTTCTATTCTTAGTGCTCCCATAATATATCTCCTAATTTAATATTATTTTGCATCTTTTAGTTCCAATTCATCTATAAATCTAAAATCCTTTTGGTTATAAGTCCAAAGTGGTAAATCATACACAAGACAAGTTGCTGCTATAATTGTATCATATATACCCATACCATGTGATAAAGAATACTTTTCTACTAATAAATCACCTACTTTAAATTCTAATCTTACAATTGAATTGATACAATAATTTTTAGATAAGTCAATATCTATTTTTTCTTTAGAGTAATCAATAAGTAAGCAAGTGTCTAAAAATATCATTAGTCTCTTACTCTACGTAAGTTATGAACATACTGTGCCACATCACCCACATGACTATAAAGCTTCACATCACTTAGATCTTCACCATCATCTTCATAGTCACACTCTACTTTATGTAGATGTTTCATAGGATCTTTTTTAGTGTATATTAATTCACCATCTTGCTTTTTTATATTTAAAAACATCTTCAAAGCATCACTTACTAAATCTTCAACAGCCTTTTTATTTTGTGCAGCATATTGCTTAAATCTATTTTCTATTTCTGGATTATCTATTTTTATTGATAGCATTATTTATCCTTTTTATTTTAGACCT
Source organism: Campylobacterota bacterium (assembly GCA_034660335.1). Classification (GTDB taxonomy): domain Bacteria; phylum Campylobacterota; class Campylobacteria; order Campylobacterales; family Arcobacteraceae; genus JAIOSF01. The sequence continues at coordinate 534 of JAYEJC010000083.1, read as the reverse complement.
TTATATCAATAAATACTTTTTTTAAGATATTATCTAATTTTATATCTTTTATTATATCTATTATTTGCTTACTTGCCCCACCTTCTCTATAAGGATTTTTAGTAGTTTTCAATACTTTTTAAAACTCTTTATGATATTTCCTTCAAAAGCATAAAACTTTCAGCATATTCTACTCCACAGGTTGCACCTCTTAAAGTTCCTAATGCTTTTAAGTTTCTTTCACTTCTTGGAAATGGATGTTGGGCTATTTCACTTTCAAATACTTTCATTATTTCAATCTTTTTATCCATATATTTACTAATATCAACAAATACATTTGGTATAAAACTATCCTCTTTTGTACTTGGGGCAAATTCTGTTTCGCTAAGTGTTTCTATCATATAAATCTTTTTTATAAATGGATATCTAAATGATTTTGTACAACTATAGCTAGCTTCAAATATTTTTCTATGGTCACTATGAACATCACCTTTAAATGGAAGATAAATTATATTTGGTTTGATTTCATTTATCACTTTTGATATTTTACCTATA
>JAYEJC010000082.1:0-1696 GCA_034660335.1 Campylobacterota bacterium | reverse complement strand
TTTGGAATAGTTTTTAATATAAAATATCTAAGTTTACTATTTTCAATATATCTCACTACTGCTTCTTGAATCTGTACTGATTTTAAAACAAATCTATATGTTCCATAGTTGGGTTTATTTTTTAGTATATCGATAAGTATAAAATCTCTATTTTGTACAGAATAAGAAAAATCTTCCAAAGAGTTATCCTTTTCCATCAAGAAAGCTAGTATTGTTTTCATAAATATATAAAGCTCTAGTTCTAGTATCTTAGAGTACTTTACTACAACAGTACTAAAGTCATAAAGTGGGTTGTGCTTGTTTTGATGGTATTCTATCTCTGCACTTATAATATTGTCTTGACTATTTGAAGTAAAGCTATAAAATATAGCTGAACCGTATGTGAAGTTTATGAGGTTTTGTTTTGTTTGTAGTTCTAGTTCTGATTTAAAAATATCTGTATAGTATTTGAAGTTTTCATCATCTTTAAGGAAATAGTTTATCTCCTCTTTCATTGTCACTTCCATAGGGTAAACATATTTATTTCCATATATTGCATAGGTGTGGTTGTTGAAATTTGTTGCCTTGAAGTTTGCTAGTATTTTATCTCTTATTAGTTGGAAATTATTATCAACTATTAGTCTTAAGTCATTTATTATATACCATTTTTCTACATCTTTATTTTCATAATAGGTTGGTGCTTTTATAAGCATTGTTTTGTCTGTTTTTACTGCTATTACATTTGCTACATATATACTATTGTAGTCAGTTAAAAAAAGTTGTAGTGGTGCATTTTGTGAAGTATTACTATATATAGATTCAAGTTTATCTTCATATGGGTGTTCATAGTCTCTAAGCTTAGATTTGAGTTTACCAAATGCTACTGAACCTCTATCTTTTAGTATCTCTAAGTGTTGTTCTATCACATTTTCTTGGTAGTATGGGTTGTATAGGATTAGTATATTTTTCAAGGTTTTATTATCTCTATATTTAAATATTTTTTTAATTTTAGAAGTTCTTTATCATTAGTGATAAATTTCGTACAATTTAATCTACTAGCACTATTTAATATTATTAAATCTTCAAAGTCACCAAATACACCATCAAAGAATTGATTTTTTGCTTCTAAAAAATCATTATGTTTCATATAGTGCGGAAAAATTTCTTCTGTGAGTGCATCTATTGCTTTTAAAGTATTTTTTGGATTATGCTTTCTTTTTTGAGTAAGTATATGATAAAATGTAGTTATAAAATCACTTGAAAAGTAAAATTCATAATCATTATTGTCTTTATATTTAAGATACCAATCTACAGATTTTTTAGATGTAGGTCTAGTTGTATCTAATAAATCTAAACAAATATTGGCATCAAGAAATATTTTTATCATAACTCTTCTTCATATCTTTATAATCTTGACTTCCTATATTTCCATCTAACATACCTATAAAACTACCTGTGCGTTGTTTTGCTTTTTGTTCTATAGTGTCTATAATATTTGGTTCTTTTATAATTGCCTGAAAATAATTAGTCAAAAGTTCTGTAAGATTTTTGTTTTTTTGTTTTAAAATTACAGATGCCTTATCTATTAACTCTTTTTCAAAATTAAAATTCTTACGAATTGTAAGTGTACTCATAATATACTCCTTTTATCATATGTATAATTAGTATATGTGTATTGTATCATTTTATTTTACATTATCCAAATAAGTTAGTAATA
>JAYEJC010000081.1:0-1698 GCA_034660335.1 Campylobacterota bacterium | reverse complement strand
AAGAGCTTTTATAGAAGCACTAAAAAGCAACTACACTTAAATATCTTATTTTTTGATATTCAAGAGTATGAGTTTGTAAATGATTCAAGTAAAGATGGGTATAAAATATTTATATTAGCGAATTATCTTGATATTTTATAGAGATAATTCGTAGTTATATTTATAATCACGAAATAAGTATTGTTTTTATATAGATAATTCGTTATAATATATCCATCATACTTTATGGAGTCAATATGTTTGTAGCAAGAGAAAATGAGATTAAAAAACTTGATAGTTTACTTCAAGCTGATAAATCAAGTCTATGTGTAGTATATGGTAGAAGAAGGATAGGAAAAACTGAAACCATAAGATATTTTATAAAATCCAACGAACTTCAAGCTTTGGAGATTACAGGTGTTTATAAAGAGGCTAGAAAAAATCAAATCAAATCATTTTTAAGAGCTGTGGATAAATTTAGCTCTACTACTCAAAGAACAACTATCTTTGCATCTATAGACTGGAGTGATGCTTTTTTTATGCTAGAAGATGTTATAGAAAAACATAATGTACAATCTAAAAAAGTGATTTTTTTAGATGAGTTTCCTTGGTTGGATAGTCCTAAGTCTGGTTTTTTTGAAGCTTTTTCACATTTTTGGAATAATTTTTGTTCTAAAAGAGATGATATTATAGTGATAGTTTGTGGTTCTGCAGCTTCATATATGATGAACAAAATTATAAAAAATAAAAAAACACTACACAATAGAGTCACCCAAAAGATATCAATAGATCCATTTGATCTAAAAGACACAAAGAAACTTATAGACTCAAAAGGTTGTCACTATTCAGACAAATCAATAATTGATCTATATATGGTATTTGGTGGTGTTGCAAAATATATTGATGATGTAGATTGCACTAAAACTCCTCATGAAAATATTCAAAATATGTGTTTTTCAAAAGATGGTATCCTTATGGATGAGTATGAAGATTTATATGAGTCACTTTTTGAAAGAGCAACAGTACATAGAAAAGTTATGAATCTACTCTCTTCTAAATGGAGTGGATATACACAAAAACAAATAGCACTACTACTAAAAACATCTGCTTCATCAGTAACTATACCACTAAAAGAGCTTGAACTATCTGGATTTATATCTTCTACACCAAAATTTGGACAAAAAGTAAGAGATAAGATCTTTAGAGCTACAGATAGTTTTAGCTATTTTCATAATAAATGGATGAAAGGAAGTACTAAAAGCTTCAATGATATTTTTAAAACTCAAAGCTATAAGAGTTGGGCTGGGTTTGCATTTGAAAATATTTGTCATATTCATAAAGATAAGATCAAATCTATATTAGGGATAAGTGGTGTTGCTACTCAAACACACTACTGGAACTATGAAAATGAAGATCAGTCACAAAATGGTGCTCAAATTGATATGTTACTTGAATATGTAGATGGTAGTAAAAATATAGATATCGTTGAGTGTAAATACTACAGTAGTCAATATACAATCGACAAAGAGTACAAAAATAAACTATTAAATAAAATAGATAGTTTTAATAAAGCTACAAACTATAAATACAACATCCGACTTATATTTATCACATCAAATGGTGTAGTTAAAAATCAATATTATAATGAGATTATAAATAAAGATATCACAATCGATGAGTTGTTTGATACAAAATAATAAGTTTATAAATGATTCTAGT
>JAYEJC010000080.1:15282-23832 GCA_034660335.1 Campylobacterota bacterium | reverse complement strand
TGAAGTATCATTAAAATTTTTTATTTTTATTAGGTAAAACTCAGGAAATATTTTTTCAACTTTACTTGTTTTGTATAGCTCTTCTTGATCTTCATTTAGCTGTAATAGACTTTTATTATGTACTCCTATAAAGTTTGTAGTACCTTTATAGATATAATCATCACCATTTCCAAAGTCAAAGTACAATATACTTATTGATATTATTTTAGTAACTTTAGAATATGACTCTGATTCTTTCAAATGTTCTACTATAGCCTTAGATGAAGCATATAATATTCTTTGCATATAGTCCATCTCTCTATCGTATTGGATTTCTATTAATAATATCTCTTCTTTTTGATTTTTTACTTTTATATCAAGTCTATTAAATTTATCATTTTTTTGTTCTTGATTTGATTCTGATTCAAGTATCTCTAAGATAGTTATATCTTCAAAAAGTAGTTCACTTAAAAAACCTTCTAGTATTTCAAAGTTTGCTTTACTTCTCAAAATTCTTTTTATTGCCCAGTCAAAGCTTATAAGTTTTCTTTGCATTTTAACTCTTTAATTTAGTTTTAATGATTATATCTTTTTTTAAATGCAATTTAGTTTAAAAACATAGTCATAATTTTCACTATATTCTTTGGATAAAATTGGGTTTTCAACTCGCTACATAGTCCTCGATGGTAGTGTATACTAAAGCTTAAATATTTAATAAATAATAAAATATAAGTATGAATTCCCATCGGGGACGATGGGAACTAGTAAAAGAGTAAGAAAAGTTGGATAAAATTGGGTTTTAATCAGTTCTACATAAAATTATAAAGCCTTTTTTAATCTGTAAATATTATAATCCACAAAAACTTATACAAAATAGGAACTTAGATGAAAATAGTATTTTTAGATAGAAAAACATTAGGTGATGATATTACACTTGAACAGTTTGCTAAACATGGTGAAATTGTGAGTTATGATTCTACAAAACCCCAAGAAACTTTACAAAGAGTAAAGGGTGCAGATATAGTAGTAACAAATAAAGTTGTAATAGATAAAAATATTATGGACAATAGTGATATAAAACTTGTCTGTATAGCAGCAACAGGTATGAATAATGTAGATTTAGAATATGCAAAAGATAAAAATATTTTAGTAAAAAATGTAGTAGGATATTCAACTCAAAGTGTTGCTCAACTTACATTTTCACTTGCATTGTCTTTTATACAACAAGTGACTTATTATGATAACTATGTAAAAAATGGTGGTTGGGAAAATAGTGAAATATTCACAAACTTAGATCGTCCATTTTTTGAGCTTTCTGGGAAAAAATGGGGAATTATAGGACTTGGAAATATTGGTGCTTCTGTAGCAAATATAGCATCTGCTTTTGGCTGTGATGTACAATATCACTCTACAAGTGGAATGAATAACAACACTACATATAGTCAAGTATCACTAGATACACTTCTAGAGACATCAGATATTATCTCTATTCATTCACCACTTAATGATACAACTTTGGATATGATTAATAATACAAATATAAGTATGATTAAAAAAGGTGCTATTTTATTAAATCTAGGTCGAGGTGGAATAGTAAATGAGCAAGATATAAGTGATGCTATTAATAGTAGTCAAGATATATTTTATGGTACAGATGTTGTGACTAAAGAACCAATTGTAAAAGATTCACCGTTATTAAAAATTGAAAATAAAGATAAAGTATTAATTACTCCACATATTGCTTGGGCTTCAAAAGAAGCAAGAGTTAGACTTTTGGATAAGATTGAAGAAAATATTGCTCAATTTGTGCTATAATACATACTACAGTATGTATTAATATAAAAGGGGTTATTTATGGGTTTATTATTATATAAATCAAATGAGATGTTTTCTGCGACAGAATTGATCAGAAAAAGTAAAATGATTTTTGATAAAGTGGTAAATGATGAGATTGAAAAAGCTATTATATTAAGAGATGGAAAGCCAGGCTTTCTTCTTATGGATTTTGTAAAATACGAAAAAATAATGGCTGAGTATGAAGAGTTAAAAGCCTTGGGCGATGAGCAAAAAGAGCAAGATAATCAAATAAAATTTGATAAAAAGCAAAAAAATAAAAAAGCAAAAAAAACTAAAGATATAGAGATTATAGAAAATCAAGAAAATCAAATAATAGAAAAAATAAATATAGATGATTCAAAAAATAAAGAGAATAAAATTATCGAAGTAGAAAATAGTATTGCAAAAGATGAAATAAAGGAGATAGAGGAGGTGAGTAAAAAGCCTGCTTTTGTAGTGCCACCTCGTCCAAAAATGGAAAACAATATTATTAAAGAGGAAAGTGATTTAGATAAAATAGAAGATAACTTTGAAGATAACAGTATTGATACAAAACAAAAACAAAATGATATCGATGATAATGATGAGTTAAAAAAAGCACTTGAAAGTTTGAGATCTATGAATTTAGATGATGATATGAGAGTTATTGCAGAAGAACAAATCAAGCAAAAACTAAAACTAGCAAGAGAAGAGAGAGCTAGAGTATTAGAACTAGAGCAAGAAAATGAACGAGAAGATCTAAAAGAGGAATTAGAATTGCAAGTACATATCAAAGAAGAAAATAAGAAAAAAGAGCGAGAGCTGAAAGAGTTTTGGGATTAATATAGATGATAGATGTACTTATTATAGGAAGTGGTGGGGCTGGATTAACTGCTGCTTTAAATATAAAAAAAAGTTGTGATAGTGTAGTTGTTTTATCAAAAACATACCCTACTGCATCTCAAACATCACAAGCACAAGGGGGAATAAATTGTGTACTTGATGATGAAAAAGATAGTGTAGATAGCCATATAGAGGATACTTTAAAATCAGCACATGGATTAAGTGATAAAAAAACAATAGAATTTATGTGTAAAAATGCAAAAGATACTATAAAATGGCTTGATGATATAGGGGTACCTTTTAGTAGAGATGAAAATAATAATATCGCTCAAAGAAAACTAGGAGCGGCTAAAAGTGCTAGAGCATGTTATAGTAGTGACTATACTGGCTTGAAGATACTGCATACTTTGTATGATAATTGTATAAAAGAAAATATAGAGTTTCTAAATGAGCATATTCTTCTAAATCTTATTATCGAAGATGAAACAGTAAAAGGTGTAGTTTGCTTAGATATCTCTACTGGTGAGATAAAACAAATTTTAGCAAAGCAAGTGATTATAGCTTCTGGTGGATATGGTGGTATATATGATGGATATACAACCAATTCGACTGCAACTACAGGAGAGGTTATAGCTATTGCTATGAATGCTGGTTGTGTATTGGAAAATATGGAATATGTACAGTTTCATCCAACAGCATTAAAAGATAGCTGTGTTCTAATAAGTGAAAGTGCAAGAGGCGAGGGTGGTCACTTGGTTACCATTGATGAAAAAAGATTTGTAGATGAGTTAGCTGCAAGAGATGTGGTTGCACGAGCGATATATAATAAAATCAAATCAAATCAAGATGTTTTTTTAGATCTTAGACATCTTGGATTAGAAAAAATAATGGAAACAATGCCTCAAGAGTATCATTTGGCTTATGATTTTACAGGCTTAAAACTTGATTCTGATTTGATTCCTATTAATCCAGCTGCTCACTACACTATGGGTGGAATCAAAACAAATACAAATGGACAAACAAATATAAAAAATCTATATGCTATTGGTGAAAGTGCTTCAAATGGAGTACATGGAGCTAATAGACTAGGGGGGAATTCTCTTCTTGAGATTATCACCTTTGGAAAATCAGTTGCTCAATTTGTTGTACAAAATATACAAAATATAGATTCAATTGAATCAAAAAATTATAAAGAGTATTTAAAAGAGATATCAAATATTAAAAAAATATATGATTTACCAAACAAAATCAATTTTTATACAATAAAAAAAGAACTAGGTGAATTGTTTTATAATAATGTAGGTTTATTTAGGGAAAAAGAAGCTTTAGAAGATGGATTAAAAAAAGTAAATAATTGGAAAAAAGATATTAATCAAATGGGTATATCTGATAAAAGTAAAATTTATAATACAAATTTAAAAGAGTTTATTGAGTTTAAAAATACCCTTTTAATTGCTAGTGCTATAATAACTTCGGCTTTAAAAAGAGAGGAGAGTCGTGGTGCACACTATAGGACTGACTATGTTAGAGAAGATGAAAAGTTTAATAAAAATAGTATATTTAGACTAGGGGATCAGTTATTATGAAAATATCAATTTGTAAAACAGAATATCAAATAGAAAATAAAGTAAATAATCTTTTAAATATATTGTTAGATATAAAAGCTACACAAAATAGTTCATTGGCATTTAGAAGTGGATGTAAAAGTGGTGTTTGTGGTAGTTGTGCAGTTAGTGTAAATGGAGTTGAAAGATTAGCTTGTAAAACAATAATAGATGAAAATGATACTATTGAACCTTTAAAAAATTCAGTTGTTTTAAAAGATTTGGTTGTGGATATATCAAATCAAAATAGATATTTATATGAATCTAAAGCTTTTTTAGAAGATAAAAATAATAATAAAATTACAAAAGAGGATGAAAAAAAGATAGATATAGAAAGTAATTGTATACTTTGTAGCAGTTGTTTTAGTTCTTGTCCTGTGTATGAAGTAAATCCTGACTTTTTAGGACCATTTGCACTTACTCGTGTCTATAGATATATAAATGATAAAAAAGAGAATACAATAACAAATAAAATTAACACGATACAAAATAATGGTATTTGGGATTGTACCCTTTGTGGAAATTGTAATATGGTTTGTCCTCAACAAATTGATATAAAAAATGATATAATTCAACTAAGAAATAAATCGGTACAATTAGGGCATAAAAATCCTACTTTTGAGAGCTTTGACTCAATGAGTTTTGTGGGTAATGATGATTTTGGATTTAATCCAAATGGTTTTTAAGAAATAAAATTATAAAAGGATTTATAATGGATTACGATAGAAGTATTAGAATACTTTATGTAGATGATAGTCAAACAATTAGAGATTTAGTTGAGAGTTGTTTAATTGATTTAGGCTATTTGGATATAGAGTCAGCAGAAGATGGTGTAGATGCTTTGCGTGTATGTGACGAAGCTGAAGATGAATTTGACTTTATTATTACAGATATAAATATGCCAAATATGGATGGGATAAGGTTGATTCAAGAGTTGAGAAATAAAGTAGACTATATGTCTACTCCCATTATGGTTTTAACTACAGAGTGGAGTAAAGAGATGAAGAAAAAAGGTAAAGAAGCTGGAGCTACTTCATGGATAGTAAAACCTTTTGATAAAGAGCTTATCCATAAAGGTATATTAGAAACTATAAAGAGAGTTGAAGAGAGTTAAATAAAGAATATATCTTTATTTAAAAATATTAAAAGGGGAAATATGTGTGGAATAGTTGGATACTTAGGTAATAAAGATATAAACAATATATTGCTTAATGGATTAAAAGAGTTAGAATATAGAGGATATGATTCTGCTGGTATTGCTATATTGAACAATAACGATATAGATGTTTATAAAGCAGTTGGGAAAATAGAAAATTTATCAAAAAAAATATCTAGTTCTAAAAATGATAATCAATTTAATATAGGAATAGGGCATACAAGATGGGCTACGCATGGAAAACCAACCGAACTAAATGCTCATCCACACTTAGGAGAATACTCTTATGTAGTACACAATGGTATTATAGAAAACTATAAAGAACTAAAAGAGGAACTAACTCAAAAAGGTCATAGTTTTGTATCTCAAACTGACACAGAGGTGATTGTTCATCTTTTTGAGTTTTATTTTAATCAAAATAACGATGCAAAAAAATCTTTTGAACAAACTATAAATAGACTAGAGGGTGCATATTCTATTTTGCTTATTACAAAATCTGAACCAAATAAAATATTTTTCATGAAACATGGGTCACCTTTAGCTATTGCAAAAGATAATAATGATGAAGTGTTTTTTGCTAGTAGTGATTCACCTTTAATTGGTTTGGCAAAAAATGTAGTTTATTTAGAAGATGGTGTTTATGGAGTAGCTACACTAGATGAGATATTTTTTAATCAAAATGTAAACTGGACAGCTTTGCCTATAAGTAAACAATTTGCACAAAAAGATGGCTACAGATTTTTTATGGAAAAAGAGATTTATGAACAAAGTGATGTAGTAGCTGATGCTATGCTTGGTAGGATTTTAGATGATCAAATTTTATTTGATGAGATAGATAATACAATTTTAGATGGTGTTGATGAGATTAAAATATGTGCTTGTGGTACATCTTACCATGCAGGTCTTACTGCTACATATCTATTTGAAAGATTATCAAAAATAAGATGTAGTATAGAAATAGCAAGTGAATTTAGGTATAAAGAGCCTTTATTATCTAAAAACACACTTTTTATTGTGATATCTCAAAGTGGGGAAACAGCAGATACTTTAGAAGCTTTAAAGATGGCATCAAAAGCAGGTCTAAAATCAATAGCTATTTGCAATGTAGATAACTCATCAATGACAAGAGTAGCAGATGCAACAATACTTACAAGAGCAGGGATTGAAAAAGGTGTAGCTAGTACAAAAGCATTTTCAACACAAACTGTTGTATTATGGATGTTGTCATTATATTTTGGACAAGTTAAAAATAATATCTCACAAGATAAATTAATTTCTGAAATATTAGCTCTTAGGGAGGTTCCTAACTCTTTAAAAATAGATGATAATATACATGAAAAAACAAAAAGACTCTCAAAAAGATATCTTCATGGTCATGGTTTTTTCTTTATTGGAAGAGATGTATTTTTTCCTCTTGCGTTGGAGGGGGCATTAAAACTAAAAGAGATTAGTTATCTTCATGCTGAGGGTTATCCCTCTGGTGAGATGAAGCATGGTCCTATCGCACTCGCTGATCCTGAGCTCTTTACAATAGCACTTATGCCTCAAAATTTATTATATGATAAAGTGAAATCAAATGTTGAGGAATTAAGTGCAAGAGATAGTACTATATGTGCTATAAGTCCTCTTGATTTTGAACTAGCCGATGATTTTATAAAGATGAAACCAGCAGATCATTATATGTTGGAGTTTTTTGAGATGCTTATTTCATTGCAGTTATTATCAATGGAGATATCAGTACGACTTGGTAATGATGTTGATATGCCAAGAAATCTAGCAAAAAGTGTTACAGTAGAGTAAAATAAATGGCACAACAGTATTATCTGTTGTGTTAACAGTTATAGTTTTGTACTAAAAACAATCTGAAAACAACTTCCTATATCTCTTTGTACTATTTTTAATTTTCCATTCATATTATTTTCAATAATAATTTTTGAGATATATAATCCAATACCTGTTCCATGTGATTCTGATTTTGTTGTAAAATATGGTTCAAATATTTTTTCTTTTATTGATTGTTTTATTCCATTTGCATTATCAATTATATTTATTACAATCTTTTTATCTTTTTTAAATACCTCTATTTTTATCTTTTTGTTTGTTATCTTATCATCTACTAATGCATCTTTTGCATTTAAAATAATATTTAACAACACTTGTTCAAACTCATTTTGAAAGTTATATAAATATAAAGTATTATTGATATCTTTATCTATTTTTATCTCATTATCATCTAGGACTGCTTTTGTTATAGCTAAGACTCTTGATATAGATTGATTGATGATAAATCTCTCTTTCGCTTTATTAGGTTTAAAAAATGTACTAAAATCATCAATAGTTTGTGACATAAAAATCAAAATATTTTCCATCTGACTTGACTTGTTATCCATCATATCTATATCTAGTTTACCAAGCTTATGATGTAGCCTAATATTTAATAAAATAGCATTTAGTTCACTTATTGGTTGTCTCCATTGGTGAGCTATTAAACTTATTGTTTCACCTAGTGATATGAATTTTGATTTTTGCATAAGGATTTGCTCTTGTTCTCTATTTTTTTGAACCTCTTTTTTTACTCTACTATCTAGCTCTCTATTTAATGCTGCAAGTGCTTTTGTAGTATTCTTAACTTTTTTATCTTTTTCTGTTATGATTGTTTCAATTTTTTTACCTATTATATATGCAAATAAAATAGCAATGGAACTAAAACAGATAAAATAAAATATATTTTGTTTTATCTGTTTTATCACTTTTTCTTTTAATACTGACTTTTTATTATTTATTAATTGTTTTAAGTCATCGTTATATATACCTTTTGCAATGATCCAGTTTAATGGTTTATAGTACTTAAAATAAGATATTTTATTCTCTATATTACCATTTGTTTTTTTATATGAATAGCTTACATTTGATTCACCATATAAGTTGATATCTTTTAAAAACTTTTTTCTAAACTCAAATCCATTTATATCTTTGTAGTTTGTTGATATATATTTTCCTATTAGGTCTTTTCTATTTGGATTGATAATCATTTTTGCAAAATTATCTCCACCATCTTTGTTTTTTAGTTCATATACAAAAATATAATTACTCTTGTTTTTATCAAATTTAATACTTTGAATCCACTTTTTAATATCATCTTTTACAATACCA
>JAYEJC010000080.1:0-15272 GCA_034660335.1 Campylobacterota bacterium | reverse complement strand
ATAGAGTATTTAAACTCAATCATCTTTATTATATTTTCAATATCTTTTTTTAAATATCTTTTTTGTGAGATAATATTTTCATCTTTTAAATTTTGTAACATATTATCATATTCAATAAGTTGATTTTTGTAGTATACAAGTGATATTAATAATGTATTTGCTAAAATCAAGATAATTGTAGCTACTATTGTTAGTTTTGAGATATTTTTGTAGTTTATAATATTCATATAAAGGGGCCTTATTTTGGATAATTTATTAATAAATCAATTAAAACATTATACCTTATTGTTTGTAGAAAATGAAAAAGGTATAAGAGAAAATTTTTATGAATATTTTCTTTTGCTTTTCAAAAATGTTTATATTGCAAAAGATGGTTTAGATGGATTTGAGCTTTATACAAAACATACACCTGACTTAATAATATCAGATATCAAAATGGATAATATGGATGGAATCACACTTATACAAAAAATAAGAGCCAAAGATAAAGATACCTCTATTGTTATTATCTCTGCACACACTGATGTTGATTATCTTCTTAATAGTATTGAATTAAATTTATTAAAATATATTGTAAAGCCACTAACTCATGATAAACTAGAAAATATATTTTATAAATTTGTAAATGAACATAATGTAGATAATGATATATCGCTTAAGATACACAATAATACAGTAAAATTTGATAATCAACAATTTGAATTAAGTTTGAAAGAGACACTATTTCTTAATAAACTTATTAAAGAAAATAGAGTTATCACTTATGAAGAGATTGAAAATGAGATTTGGGATAATAAACATATGAGTCAAAATGCTTTAAGATTATTTATAAAAAATCTTAGAAAAAAACTTCCAAAAGATTTTATAAAAAATATACCAAATTTTGGATATTCTAAAAGGATATAGCCCTATAGCTACTCCTCTTTATTATTATAAATAAAAAAACCAGCCATACCACCTATTAAAACAATAGCCAAAAATATTAACATAATTATATCAAGCGTTCCCATTTGAATCCTTCTCTTTTAGTTGTCCACAAGCTGCACTTATATCAATCCCTTTTGATTCTCTAATTGTACACATTAATCCTCTATTTACTAGATAATCTCTAAATTTAACCATACTGTTTTTTGATGGTCTTTCATAAGTAGTACCCTCAAATGGATTGAAAAATATTAAATTTACTTTGGCGTCAATTCCATTTAGAAGCTTCAGTAACTTATCTGCAGACTTTATATCATCATTTTTATTTTTGATAACTAAATATTCAAACATAACTTTTTTTCTACTATCAATTGGAAATTGTCTCACTGCATCTATTATTGATTGTATATTATAAGCTTTATTCATAGGTATTAGTTCACTTCTAAGGTCATCATCAACAGCATGTAATGATATTGCTAGTTGCACACCTAGGTTTAATTCACCTAATCTATCTATTTTACTACTTATACCACTTGTTGATATAGTTTGTCTTCTAGTTGCTATAGATAGTCCATTTTCATTTGATATTATTTTAATTGCACTAATAAGATTATCAAAATTATCAAGCGGTTCACCCATACCCATATAGACAATATTTACTGATTTATTTTCATCAATATTATTTAGTTTTTTCAGATATACTATTTGAGCAACTATTTCACCAGCTGTTAAATCTCTAACAAAACCTCCTTTTGCAGTCAAGCAAAAACTACATCCAACTTTACATCCAACTTGGCTAGAGATACAAAAAGTAAATTGTTCGCTTTTTGTAATAGCACCATTGATATCTTTTTGCTTATCTTTCATTAGAAGCAAGACAGCTTCAGCAGTATGTCCATCTTTGAATTGAAAAAGATATTTTTTAGTACCATCAGAACTCTCTTCAGTTCTAATAATTTTAGTTATATCAATTGGATACTCTTTTTCTAATTGTTCTTTTAATGGCTTAGGTATATTTTTCATATCTTCATATGAAGTTGTGTATTTTTTATAAAGCCAATTATAAACTTGTTTGCCTCTAAAAGCTGGTTTTATTGAGCTTTGTAGCTCTTCTAATCTATAGTCATATATATTTTTCATAAAGTTATTTATCTCCTTTATTTATATCTGTTCCATGTGGAACTATGATTTTTTTATCTTCTAAATAAGACAAAAGTATATCTATCGCTTTTTTGTGATTTGAAATGAAATCTTCATGTGCATGTTCATTTGTATAATTTGTAACTACAAAAATACCTTTAACATCAATATCAAACTCTTTTGCAACTTTTAAAACAGAAAAAAACTCCATATTCTCAATACCAATACCATAAGATATAAGTTTTTTTGATACGGTTGAATTTGTAGATATATAGTTTGATGAGTTTACAATAGTTTCACTTTGTAGTTTTAGATTTTCTGATTTTAAGACATTGTCAATAGGTGTATAAGAGTTGTTTTCTAAAAAACTTAATTCAATATTTGATGCTGTTGAACTTTCAATAATATCAAATATATTATAATCTCCATAACTTCCAGCACTACCTATAAACAATATATAATCTGGCTTATCAAATAAACAAAGTCTAGTTAGATTAATAGCACTATCTATTAGACCAACACCAATAAGAGTAGCAAATGAAAATGTTTCATTATCTCCAGCAGATACTATCATATTTTTTTACCTTTAATTATAAATACATCATAGCTATTATGTTCTTTATCTATAGTATTTAATATCTCACAATGAATATCTATAGAGCCACAATTATTAAATATCGATTTTATCTCATCTGTATCAAATCCAAAATGTTCTACACCAGTATTATCACTATGAAATTTACCATCTTCTAGTACTAAATCAGCTATAAAAAGATCACCATTTGTTTTTAAAGCATCATAAAGTTTCTTTATAAATAGGTTTATATCTTTAATATGGTGCATAGTCATATTTGTAGCTATTAAATCAAAGTAATTAAGATCTAGTATCTCTTTATTTATATCATGAAGTTTTGATTGTATATTGTTTAGATTCAAATTTTTTGATTTTTGATTGTATACTTCAACCATAGCTTCAGAGTTATCTAGTCCAATAATATTTTTTACTTTGTTTGAAAAACCAAATGATACTAGACCACTACCACTTCCATAATCCAAAATATTAAAATCTGATATATCTTGATCTATAAGATCTATAATTTTATCAACAAAAATCATAGCACCTTCTACTCTTTGAGGTTTTGTGTCCCACTCTTGTGCTAGAGTATTAAATCTTTTTTTATTATCTATACTACTCATATTAAACTCTTACTGGAATATTATTATCTAATAAATATTTTTTTAGTTCCATTATATCTATCTCTTTAAAGTGAAAAATAGAGGCAGCTAAAGCTGCTTCTGCACCAGATAAAAATGCATCTTTTATATGCTCCATTGTTCCAGCTCCACCAGAAGCGATGACAGGTATATCTACAAGATTACTAATTTGTGATGTTATATTTGTTTCAAATCCAGCTTTTGTACCATCGGCATCCATAGATGTAAGAAGTATCTCTCCAGCACCTCTATCATAAACCTCTTTAGCCCAATCAAGTGCATCAAGTCCTGTATCTTCTCTACCACCTTTTACAAATACATGATAGCTACCATCAGCAACTCTTTTTACATCGATAGCTACAACAATACATTGGCTACCAAACCTTTTTGATGCTTGATTGATAAAGTCTGGATTAGATACTGCACTTGAGTTGATACTTACTTTATCACATCCTACATTTAGAAGGTTATAAATATCATCTAGTTTTCTAATTCCTCCGCCAACCGTAAGAGGTATAAAAACCTCTTGAGCGACTTTTTTTACAACATCAACTATCGTATCCCTACCTTCGTGACTAGCACCTATATCTAAAAATGTAATCTCATCTGCACCTTCAAGATTATATCTTTTTGCAACTTCAACGGGATCACCTGCATCTTGTAGTCCAACAAAATTGACACCTTTTACAACACGGCCGTTATCAACATCCAAACAAGGAATAATCCTTTTTGCAAAATAACTCATTTTATTTCCTCATATTTTTTTTGAATGTTACCTGATTGTAAGTTAAAATCAGATAGACTACCAGAACTAATATGAAACAGATAAAAGCAAAAAAGAGATTTGGACAAAATTTCTTAAAAGAAGAATCAGTACTATTTAAAATCATCGAATCGATGCCCAAAAACGATAACCATTTAGTGGAGATTGGGCCTGGCTTAGGTGATTTGACAAAAAAACTTGTCAAGTATAAAGATGTGACAGCCTATGAGGTAGATAGAGATTTATACTCTATATTGCAATCCGAGTTTCAAAATGAATTAAAGTCAAATAAATTAGAGATAATCTTAGGTGATGTTCTTGATAAATGGACTTTAAATAATTCGTTATATAAAAGTAAATATGACTTAATAGCAAATTTGCCTTATTATATAGCGACAAATATTATATTGAATAGTTTTAATGATGATAATTGTGAGCATATCAT
Source organism: Campylobacterota bacterium (assembly GCA_034660335.1). Lineage (GTDB taxonomy): Bacteria > Campylobacterota > Campylobacteria > Campylobacterales > Arcobacteraceae > JAIOSF01. Next base: position 10,785 of record JAYEJC010000080.1, on the reverse strand, counting down.
TGTTATGATTCAAAAAGAGGTAGCAGATAAGTTTACAGCAAAGTGTGGAGATAAAGCATACTCCTCATTGTCTGTAATAACACAATTAATTTCAAAAGATAGAGGTACTATAGTAGTTGTACCTCCTGAAAGCTTTAGCCCTCCACCAAAAGTGGACTCTGCTGTTATTTATATCAAAAAAGATTTAGATAAAAAAGTGGAAGATGGATTTAAAAAGTTTTTGAAGATTGCATTTGTGCAGCCCAGAAAGTTATTGATTAAAAACTTATCTACTAGTTATGGAAAAGACTTATTAATTAAAATATTTGAGGAACAAGGTATAAGTAAAACAGCAAGACCACATGAAGTTGATGCATCTTTGTATAGCCATATTTATACAAAGGTAACAAATAATGGAAGAGATAACAAACAGTAAAAATGTTGTAACAGAAACAAAAAGTTCTACACAAACTAATACATCTAACAATACAAAAGAAAATACAAACAATAAAGAGAATACACCACAAAAAGGTAGAACTCATTCGCAAAAGAGAAAACCACCTGTTTCTGGTAATGGTTGGACAAATGATTTAAAAAAAGCATTTGAGATAAATGAAAAAATTCAAAAAGATAGATTAAATCCACACAATAAATTAAATCTAAAATCTGAAGCTAGTATCAAAGTAACTCCTCTTGGTGGTCTAGGTGAGATTGGTGGAAATATGATGGTAGTTGAAACAGATAATAGTGCAATTATTGTTGATGTTGGGATGAGTTTTCCAGATGATTCTATGCATGGTGTTGATATTCTTATTCCTGATTTTACATATATTAGACAAATAAGAAGTAAAATTACAGCAATTGTAATTACCCATTCACATGAAGATCATATTGGTGCTATGCCTTATATTTTCAAAGAGTTACAAGTACCTGTATATGGTACAGCATTGCCTCTTGAATCTATTGGTTCAAAATTTGATGAACATAAAATGAAACATCATAGAAGTTATTTTAGAGCTGTTCAAAAAAGAAAACCTATTAAAATAGGTGATTTTGAAGTAGAATGGATGCATATGACTCACTCTATTATAGATAGTTCATCTTTGGCTATTACTACTGAAGCTGGTACTATTATACATACAGGTGACTTTAAAATTGATCATACACCTGTTGATGGTTATCCTGCTGATTTACATAGACTAGCATATTATGGTGAAAAAGGTGTATTAGCTCTTTTAAGTGATAGTACAAATTCACATTCTGCTGGATTTACAAAAACAGAAAAAACTGTTGGTCCAACATTTGAAAAAATCTTTTCAGCTGCTAAGGGTAGAGTTATTATGTCTACATTTTCTTCAAATTTACACAGGGTAGCCCAAGCCATTGATTGTGGTTTGAAGCACGGTAGAAAAATATGTGTTATTGGTAGAAGTATGGAAAAAAATCTAGAGATTGCTATGAGTTTAGGGTATTTAAAATATCCTAAAGATAGATTTATTGATGCACATGAAGTAAATAAATATCTTGATAAAGAGATTTTAATTGTAACTACAGGTAGTCAAGGTGAACCTATGAGTGCTTTATTTAGAATGTCTATACATGAACATAGACATATCAAAATAAAAGAGGGTGATCAAATTATATTATCAGCAAAAGCAATTCCTGGAAATGAAGGAAGTGTATCTGAGATAATAAACCAGCTTTTAAAAGCAGGTGCCGAAGTAGCATATCAAAACTATACAGATATACATGTATCAGGACATGCTGGACAAGAAGAGCAAAAACTTATGTTAAGATTGGTTAAGCCTAAATTCTTTTTACCAATTCATGGTGAATATAATCATGTTTTAAGACATATACAAACAGGTATTGATTGTGGTGTATTAGAAAGAAATACATATGTTTTAAGTGATGGTGAACAGGTTGAAATTGCTCCAAAGTTTTTAAAGAAAGTAAAAACAGTAAAAACAGGAAAAACATATATCGATAATCAAAGAAATAGAAAAATTGGTGATGATGTTGTAATTGATAGACAAACTATGGCCAATGAGGGTGTTATTATGATCGTAGCACAGATTTCAGAAGATGAGAGAAAAGTAGTAGGAAGTGCAAGAGTTAGTTCTTTTGGTATTGTTGATTCTAAGGCTGAAAAGATGTTTTCAAAAGAGATTGAAGATATTTTAAATCACTTTTTAGAGCATATAAAACCTGGTATTTTACAAAATACTAGAGCAACAGAAGATGATTTAAGAAAAGTTGTTAGAAAACATTGTGTAAGAAAATATAGAAAATACCCAATGATTGTACCAACAATTTTTGTTCAATAAGTTTAAAAAGAGTGGTATGAATATCACTCTTTTTATTTTATTTATTAAATAGTTCTACATAGAACTATTTAATAAATAAAATAAAAGGAAATAATCATGGGAAATAATGACAAGAAATATGATGATAATAAAATAAGACTAAATAAGTTTATATCACATAACAGTAGGTTTAGTAGAAGAGAGGCTGATGAACTAATAAAAGCAGGTAAAGTATCAATTGATGGAAAAGTGATTGGTGATTTAGCTACTAAAGTAGGGCATAAAACTATTGTTAAAGTAAATGGAAGAACAGTAAAAGTTGATTATAGTAGACCATCTACTGTGATAGTTTATAATAAACTAAAAGGTGAAATAGTATCAAAAAAAGACCCACAAGGTAGAAAAATAATATATGATACTATTGGTAAAAAATATAGTCATTTTATACCTGTAGGTAGACTTGATTATGCTAGTGAGGGGATGTTGTTGCTTACAGATGATCCAAAAATAGCAACAGCTTTAATGCAATCAAATCTAGAAAGAGTTTATAAGATTAAAATAGAGGGTCCCATAACTGATGCAATGATAAATGGTATGAACCATGGAATAACACTCGATGATGCTACAGCTGGTGCGTGGGAAAATACAAAAACAACAGAGATGGAGTTTGCTCCATTTGTTGGTTATCAAGTACAAACAAGTACTCCAAACTATTCTAAACTAAAAGTTGCAATAACTGAAGGAAAAAACAGAGAATTAAGAAGATTTTTTGCACATTTTAATGCTAAAGTTGTTGATTTAAAAAGAGTAAGTTTCGGAGGTATCAACTTAAATAATTTACCATCTGGTAAAGTTAGATTTTTAGAAAGATCTGAATATGAAGATTTAAGACATTTTATGAAAGATGTCACTAAGCAAAATAGAAAGAATAATAACGAAGAAGAATATTTCGAAGATGACTACTAGTCTTTCAAATCTACTAAGACCTAAAACTCTAGGTGAGTTTATAGGTCAATCACATATAATATCCAAAAATAAACCACTTTATAAACTCATAGAATCAAATGAGATACCACATCTTTTCTTTTATGGCAAACCAGGTACTGGTAAAACAACTTTAGCTAAAATAATATCTAAAACTAGTGGATATGATTTTTATAATATGAATGCAACAAGTTTAAAAACAGAAGAGTTAAGAGTCATTTTTAAAAAATATAAGGGTACTCTTTTAAAGCCTCTAATCTTTATTGATGAAGTTCATAGATTAAGCAAAACACAACAAGAGGTACTTCTTCCTATTATGGAGAATTATGATGCGATAATAATTGGTGCAAGTACAGAAAACCCATATTTTAGTCTAACAAATGGTATTCGTTCAAGAGCTTTTATATATGAATTTAAAACATTGACTTATCAAGAGCTAGATATCTTAACAAAAAAAGCTATAAAGTATCTTGATATCAAGATAGATGATGATGCAAAAGATTATCTTATTGTTAGTAGTGGAGGCGATGGAAGAGCTTTATTAAACTTAATAGAATATGCTTCTAAAGTAAATAAAGATATCAAGATAGATTTATTAAAAGATATTAGACCCAATAGCATCACTGATGGAATAAGCTCATCACAGAGTCACTATGATATTGCTAGTGCTATGATAAAAAGCTTAAGAGGTAGTGATATAGATGCTTCACTTTATTATTTAGCTAGGTTAATTGAAGGTGGTGAAAGTGTTGAGTTTATTACACGCAGACTAGTTATATTTGCTAGTGAAGATATAGGAAATGCAAATCCAAATGCTTTAAACTTAGCTACATCTACTATGCTTAGCTCTTCTAAAATAGGATATCCAGAATCTAGAATCTTATTAGCACAGTGTGTAGTTTATTTAGCATCCTGTCCTAAATCAAATAGCTCGTATAGTGCAATAAACAAAACACTATATTATATTCAAAACAATGAGCAATTAGAGATACCAACACACCTAAAAGATCAACATATTGGATATAAGTATCCACATGATTTTGGTGGCTATGTAGAGCAGGATTATTTATCAAAAGAGTTGAGCTTTTATGAAAGTAAAAATATAGGATACGAGAAAACACTTAAGGAGTGGAATGATAAAATAAAAGGATTAAGCTAGATTTGTAGTTAAATCATATATTAAGTTTTACTTAAGATTAATAAAGAAATTACGCGTGATTTGATAACTTATAACAATATACTGACTAATTTTTATTTTGAAAATAAGTAAAAAGTAGTTAATTACCAGTGCTATTTCCTTTAATCTTAAGTAAAACTTAATATAGGATTATACTACTAGATTTGCTATAACTAAAACATTTAGAATTTTATACTAAATGTTGAACCCTCATTTTCTATACTTTTTATCTCTAATTTAAATTTATGTATATCCATAATACTTTTTACAAGTGATAAACCAATACCTAAAGAGTTATTCCAACCATTTGATGATACTCTATAGAATTTATCAGTAATCTTTTGTATATCGTTATTTGATATCCCTATACCACTATCTATAATATCTATAGATTTACTATTAAATACAACTATTACATTATCTTGTGAGTATTTTAGAGCATTTTCTATTAAGTTAGTAATAGCAATAACCATCATAGTTTTATCTACATCAATTTTTATATCATCACCTTTTAAGATAATATCACGATTTGGATATGTTACTTTCAAATCATCAATTATCTCTTTTGTTAGTTTTGTTATATTGCAATTTTTTAAGTTAGATAATTGTTTATTTTCATCTAATTTAATAGATAATCTTAATCTATCTATCATATTTGTTAGTTTTAGAGAGTTTGAAGATATTTTATCTAAAAACTTATCCCTTATTGTGCTATTTATATCTTTGTCTTCTATGAGTGATTGAGTATATCCATTTATAACTGCAATAGGGTTTTTAAACTCATGCGATATAGCTGATATAATATCATCTTTTTGTCTATTTGATAGTTTTAACTTTGCAGTATATTTTGACTTTTGTTTATCTTTTTTTGATAAATTATGTGAAACTGTTGTTAATAGTTTTGTTATTTTATTGAACTCTACTGAATATGATGATTGTATTTTAATAGATTTTGTTTGTTTTGTTAAGTTTTTTAAAAAATCTAGTATCTCTTTTGTTTCATCTTGAACATCTTTGCTTATCTTTAGTGATATATAAAATGCACCTAGCATAAAAATAAAAAATAAAAAACCAATTTTAAGAGATAAAAATAAAAACTCTTTTTTAATAAGCTGTATATCTCTTGACATTCTAATATAATAATAATTATAATTATTTAAATTAAATCTTTTAGCCACATAAAGAAGGTCTTTCTTTAGTGTATTAGAGTATCTTATAGCTGAACCATACTCTTGATATTTTGCTTCTATAATCTCAACACGATTTAAGTGGTTATCCATTTTTACATAGCTTTTATCACTTTCACCTATCACTTTTCCATCATCTGATATAAAAGTTACTCTTAAATGTATCGCTTTTTTAATATCTTTTGCTAGTTTATCTGTACTATTTATATTATCAACTTGAAGTGAAAGTATATCGATATTGTTTAATAAATCTACTTTTGTTTGCTGAATATATATATCTTTAATCCAAAAATAAAATAAAAAACCTAATAATAAAAATATAGTTAAAAATAATAATAAAAATTTACGAAGAAATATATCATGTAGTTTTAAAGTTTTTTTAGACAAAAATATATCCCTCTCCACGAACTGATTTGATATAGTTTTTGACATTGTCTGGATCTATTTTTTCTTTTAATCTTTTAATAGCGACATTTACTGTTTTTGGTTTTACATCACTGTACTCTTCCCATACATTTTGAAGTAGTGTATCTCTGCTTAGTAAAATATCTTGATTTTTCATAAACTCAAGTAGAAGGTCATGCTCTAGATGTGTAAGATTTACCTCGTTATTAGATATTGTAAATTTTTTATTTGATGATTGATAAGTGATATCTCTGACTTTAATATGTTCAACTTTGTTGTTTGTTCTTTTTAAAACAGCTTTTATCCTTGCTTTTAGAACATTTAGATTAAATGGCTTAGTGATATAGTCATCACCGCCACGATTAAATCCATCTAGTATATCTTCATCTTTATCTTTTGCAGTTAGATATACAACAGGATTAGAATAGCCTTTTTTTCTCAAAGACTCTACAAATACTGAGCCTTCTTGATTTGGTAAGTTTCTATCCATAAGTATTAAAGATACATCTTCTTCATCCAATATAGCTTTTACATTTGTTGTATCTAAACAACAAATGATATCATATCCATCTTTTGTTAGAGTATACTCTATTAAATCTAATAAATCTTGTTCATCTTCTACTACTAAAATTGTTTCCATAATAAAATTATACCCTATACCTGATGAATCTCACCACCATTATTAGCATATAATAACAATGAAGCGATACTCATAGCACGATCTGCTATTTTTTCACTTTTTCTTAAAGCACCAAGCATTTTATGGTATTTGTTAAATTCATTAACCTCTTCTGATTCTTTAAGAAGTGAATTTTCAACCATATCATAAAGGTCATCTGTTTTATTTTCTGCTATTAGTACTTTGTTAAAACATTCTTGAATCTCATCTGTACAATCTACATTTATCATATCCACAGTATATTTTAGTGATTCTACTGTTGATTTTTGCATTGGGATTGCATATTCATTTATTGTATCAATATTTACTTCACTACATACATCTATAAAACCTTTGATAAAACCTCTAGTATTTGTAGAGGCTCTTAATAGTTCGTTTGTAATTTTTAAATATGAAACCATATTTCTTAAGTCTTTTGCTTCAGGTGCATGTAGAGCTAAAGTAGTGATGATATTATTATCAATATCATTTGTTTTTTTGCTTATGTTTTTTATATAAGTTTTTGCCTCATTAAATTTATCATCATCACAACCCTCTAAAGCTTCAACTATTAATTGATTTGCTTTTACTAGTCCATCACCAATATTAGTAATACTATCTTTGATTTCATTTAATTTCTCTTCATAATTTGCTAACATTATCCAAATCTCCCCGTAATATAATCTTCTGTTTTTTTATGTGTTGGATTAATAAATATTGTTTCTGTTTGATCATACTCTATTAAATCACCAAGATGGAAAAATGCTGTCATATCAGCTATTCTTGCTGCTTGTTGCATATTGTGAGTAACTGTCACAATAGTAAATTCTTTTTTAAGCTCTAACATAAGTGCTTCAATCTTTTCTGTACTTATTGGATCAAGTGCCGATGTTGGTTCATCCATAAGTATAACATCTGGTTTAACTGCAATTGTTCTTGCTATACAAAGTCTTTGTTGTTGTCCACCAGATAGTCCAGTACCTGGTTGAGATAATATATCTTTTACTTCATCCCAAATACCTGCACTTTTTAATGAAGCTTCTACTAGTTCATCACACTCTTTCCCTTTTTTTACAAGGCCATGTTTTAAAGGAGCATAAGCAACATTTTCATATATTGATTTTGGAAATGGATTTGGTTGTTGAAATACCATACCAATTCTTTTTCTTACACTTACTTCATCTACATCTTTATCATAAATATTTTTACCATCAATGATAACTTCACCCTCTATTTTTGCACTACTAATCAAATCATTCATACGATTTAGACATCTTAAAAATGTAGATTTACCACATCCAGATGGTCCTATTAGTGCTGTTATTTGATTTTCATAAAGTTCTATATCAAGACCATGTAAAGCGTGTTTGTCACCATACCAAAGATTTAAATCTTTTACTACTATTTTATTTTTATTTTTTGCCATTTAAATAATACTCTTTTATTGGATTTTATAAAGTATATTGCTTTTTGGTTACGGCTTGGTTACAGAAGTGTATCTACTATTAAATAGCACAATTTGCTATTAAAGGATTAAACAAAAGAAGAGTTAAATTATAGTACATTTATGGTTGATACCAAATCAAGTATTACAATTATGGTTAAATAGATAGCTCAATCCTATAATAAACTTAATATTGGATTGGACTTATAGTTGTTATATATATATTAATATAAAGTGGTAGATAAACTATCTACCACTTAATTTCAAACTTTTTTCTAAGATATACAGCAAATGCATTTAGTGATATAAGTACTGTTAAAAGTACAAGTATCCCAGCTGCTGTTCTTTCTATATAAGCACGCTCAGGCATACCTGCCCATGTAAATATCTGTGCTGGCATTACTGTTGCTGCTTCTAAAATATTGTTTGGACTATCTGGTATAAAAGCAATCATACCAACTATGATAAGTGGTGCAGTCTCACCCATAGCTTGAGCAAGTCCTATAATACTTCCTGTCATAATTCCTGGAAATGCAAGTGGTAAAACATGATCTCTTACAACTTGTACTTTTGTAAGTCCAAGTCCATATCCAGCTTGTCTTATACTAGCAGGTACACTTCTTAAAGCTGCTCTTGAACTCACAACAATAATAGGCAAAGTCATAAGTGCCAAGGTTAGACCACCAACAAGTGTTGAACTTCTAGGCATACCAAAAAGATTGATAAATATAGCAAGACCTAAAAGACCAAATAGTATTGATGGGATAGCAGCAAGGTTATTGATATTTACTTCTAAAAACTCACTCCATTTCCCTTGTTCACTAAACTCCTCAAGATATACAGCAGTAGCAACTCCTATTGGAAAAGCAACAAGCATAGTAACAATAAGTGTCATGATAGTACCCACCATCGCTGATAGTATCCCTGAGTACTCTGGTGTTTTACTATCTCCATGTGTAAAGAAAATAGTATTAAACTTTTTTTCTACTCTATTATTTTTTATTAAAACTTCCAAAGTTTTTAAATCTTTTGGTTTTATTTTATAATAATAATCTTTCATATACATATCAACTTGATCATCTGCTAACATCCAAACAAGTTTAGTGGTACCCATCAAAGATGGATTATCTTTTATTTGCATTGGTATTGTTCTTAGTTCTGAACGACTTATAAGTTTGATATATTTTCTATCGATAGCTTTTCGATAGCTTTTTTGACTTTTTTCGTTGTAGCTTACTTCTACTTGTATATATGTTTGTTGAAGTGCCGAACTACCTTTTATAACCATATCACTTAAAAATATAGCTAAAAATATCAAAGATAAAGTCAAAGATCCTATTGTAAAATATTTAAATCTATTTGCTTTTTGGTGTCTTTTTTTTAAACTTGGGTCATAAAATATGTTTGTGTTTTTATCTGTTTTAGCCATTATAAACTACTCATCTTATATTTTTCTTTGAATTTTTTTATCATTCTTACTGAAATAATATTTAATATTAAAGTAACAACAAATAGTGCCAAACCTAAAGCAAAAGCACTTAAGGTAGCAGGACTATTAAAAGCCTGATCACCAACTAAACTATCAACTATTCTTACTGTAACTGTAGTCATATCTTCAAGAATATTCCATGATAGATTTGGACGAAGCCCAGCTGCCATAACAACAATCATAGTTTCACCTAATGCTTTGGATATACCTAATAGTGTAGCTGATATTATCCCTGGTAATGCAGATGGTAAAACTATATCTTTTATTGTTTCAGCTTTTGTCATACCAAGAGCTAAAGAGCCTTTTCTTAAGCTATCAGGTACAGCAGAGATTACATCATCACTAAGTGATGAGATAACAGGTATTATCATAATACCCATAACCACTCCCGATGCAAGTGCTGAGTTAAATGACGCTTCTATACCAAAAGTATTAGCTATATTTACTATAAATGGAGCTACAGTAATAGCAGCAAAAAACCCATATACAACAGTAGGTATACCTGCCAAAATTTCTAAAAGCGGTTTTGTATATGTTCGTTGTTTAGCACTTGCATATTCACTCATAAATATAGCACTACCAAGACCAATAGGAAGTGCAACAGATATAGCTATTAGTGTTATTATAAATGTTCCTGCAAATATTGGCAATGCACCAAACTGGCTATCTACAGTACCAGGTGACCACTGCGTTCCCGTAAAAAAGTAAAAAAAACTTTTTAACTTAAAAAACTCAATAGCTTCAAAAAGAATTGAAAATAAAATTCCAAATGTTGTAAGTATTGATATTGTTGCAGCTGTTACTAAGAAGTATCTGATTAAATCTTCTTTAAATTGTGTATTTTTATTTTTGCTTTGAAAAACAGACATCTAAACCCTTATCCTTAAATTTAAGCCGATTTTATGGTAGTTTGGTTACAGTTTGATTACATTAGATTAAATGATTAAAAAGTAAACTAATAGAAGAATAAAATAGCTCTAAGATAGAGTTAGGAAAATTTAATATTCTGTTACATAGAAAACAATTAAAAAGAAGAAGAGTTACAATTTATTACCTTTACATTTAAGTAAGTATTGATTAATAAATAACTAACTATAATTAAAGGAAAATAATGTTTAAAAAGTATTTAAGTTATGCAGTATTAGGTGCTGTATTG
>JAYEJC010000079.1:0-1705 GCA_034660335.1 Campylobacterota bacterium | reverse complement strand
ATGTTTCATTTATATAATTTATACCAATCCCCATTTTTCATTAAATCGGATTTTCTAGATTGTCACGATTTTCTTTTTCTTCGTATCTTTTATCTCCAAGCCACTCATCTTCACTACCCCAATAGATATCCTCTTCAGGCTCATACACATCTTCATGACCTCCTGCAAAACCAAATGGTTTTAGACCCATATCTTCTAGTGCAACAGTACCTGCTAGTATCATCAGGTCTGCCCATGAGATTTTATTTCCATATTTTTGTTTGATAGGCCATAGAAGTCGTCTAGCTTTATCAAGGTTTCCATTGTCTGGCCAAGAGTTAAGTGGTGCTAGTCGTTGGTTTCCAGTACCAGCACCACCTCTTCCATCACCTGTACGATATGTACCTGCACTATGCCAAGCCATCCTTATAAATAGTGGTCCATAATGCCCATAATCAGCAGGCCACCATTCTTGTGAGTCTGTCATAAGATCTGTTAAGTCTTTTTTTAAAGCTTCATAATCAAGCTTTTCAAACTCTTTTTTATAATCAAACTGATCTTCAAGTGGATCAACTTTGTTTGTGTGTTGTGAAAGTATTTTTAGATTTAATTGGTTTGGCCACCAATCTTTATTGTAAGTTCCTGTATTTCCAGCTGCTGGATTGCCTTTTTGTTCGTCGCTTCCTAGACCTGTTATTGGACATCTTCCCATGATAAATTCCTTCTATTTGATATATAAGTAATGGATAATTTTTTTCCATAAAAAATCTTACGGCAATAAATCTTATAAACAGATAAAATACAAAATGTAAAATAAGCTACATAGTTATAAATTTTTGCTACATAATCCGTTTCTATTTTTGCTAGTTCCCATCGAGGAGAGACTGTGAAATAACTCATATTCTTAGTTTCAAATCAATGTGAAAACTAAAAAACAAATCATTTCGGAACCCACGACTTTAGTCGGGGCAATGACAGCCCACGGAACGCCGACTTTAGTCGGGGCATAATATAAGTTTAAATTGGCATTAGTCTGGACTAAAGTCCAGATTCCGAAAGTCTTTTCTAGTTCCCATCGTCCCTGATGGGAATTCATACCTATGTTTTACTATTTATAATTATCAAATACTAATATACACTCTCATAGAGGACGATGGAGCGAGCTAAAAGCGTTCAGTTATAGCCCAAACAGCTTTTTTATATCATCTTCTATTTGTGCTGGTGTTGTAGATGGTGCATATCTTTGAATCACTTTGCCATTTTTATTGACTAAAAACTTTGTAAAGTTCCATTTTATCACATCAGTTCCCATAAAGCCACTTGAGTTATCTTTTAGGTAGATATATAAAGGGTGGGTATTTTCCCCATTTACATCTATTTTGCTAAACATATCAAACTTCACACCGTAGGTCAAACTACAAAATTCTTTTATCTCATCCTCTGTTCCAGGTTCTTGTCCTAAAAACTGATTACAAGGAAATCCTAAAATAGCTAAGCCTTTTGAACTATACTTTTGATGAAGTTTTTCAAGCCCCTCATATTGATTTGTAAATCCACACTTACTAGCGACATTTACTATAAGCATCACTTTGTTTTTGTACTTTTCTAGTGTGAACTCTTGAGCATCTATATCTTTTACTTTTATATCGTATATATCCATCTTATCATCTCCTAATAATATTGTTACTATTAAAAATAAAATTGTAAATAATTTTTTCATCCACTT
>JAYEJC010000078.1:0-1707 GCA_034660335.1 Campylobacterota bacterium | reverse complement strand
TCTGTTATAAATAATATATTTTTAAATAAAGAAAATGCTTTTTTTAATTTTGCTAGTTTAATGAATTTGAATGTTTTAGACACTAAATCAGCAATAAAGTTTTTGGAAGGACTAAATATAGATGACAAAATTTTTACTAAAGAAGCTATATCTAAACTTGACAAATATACTAAATTTCACCCATTTTATTTAGTAAAAACGATACAAGAATCATATATAAAAGCATTGATTGAGAGTAGTAATATAATTCAAAGTAATCATATAGATGAAGCTATTGATAAAATATGTGATGATAATAATGCTTATTTTGAATCTATTTGGCAAAAGGTAAATCATAAAAAATACAAAGGTGCGATATTTAAGGGATATTGTAAAGACAAAAATAGTATAAAAGAGATAGATATGAATAAATCATATAAATCTCAATTAATAAAAGAGTTAAGAGAAGAAAGTTTACTTTTCAATGACAATACACCTACTGATCCATTTTTGTGTATATGGTTAAAATAAAAGAAGATATAAAAATGATAAAAATAGATATAAACAAAAAACTACAAGGCTCAAATGGTGAGATGTCACTTGATATAAGGCTAGATATTAAAAATGGTGATTTTTTAGCTTTGGCTGGTCAAAGTGGAAGTGGTAAAACTACACTTTTAAGAATACTAGCAGGTCTAGAAGATGCAGATGGAACTATAACTATAGATGATGAGATTTGGCAAAATAAAAAAACTATACTAGACCCACAAAAAAGAGAGATAGGCTTTGTTTTTCAAGATTATGCACTTTTTATGAATATGACAGTAGAACAAAATCTTCTTTATGTACAAAAAGATAAACAATTAGCTCAAAAACTTTTGGATATGACAGAGCTAAGTGAACTAAAAAATAGATACCCAAACACCTTAAGTGGTGGTCAAAAGCAAAGAATTAGTTTGTGTCGTGCTATGATGAATAAACCAAAGCTACTACTAATGGATGAGCCACTTTCAGCACTAGATCCAGCTATGAGAACAAAACTACAACAAGAGATACTAACACTTCATAAAGAGTTTGGTACAACAACTATTATGGTTAGTCATGACCCAAGTGAGATATATAGATTGGCTTCAAGAGTGATAGAGATAAATCATGGAAAAATAATAAATGACGGTACACCAAAAGATATACTTCTAAAAACAAAAGGTAGTGCTAAATTTGCTTTTGAAGGTGAACTGCTTGATATCAAAAAAGTTGATGTTATAAATATAGCTATAGTTGCAATAGGTCAGCAGCTAGTAGAAGTAGTAGTTGGTAATGAGGAGCTAAAAACACTAAAAATAGGTGAGGTTGTAAGTGTAAGCACTAAAGCTTTTAGCCCTACTATTAATAATCTCTAATATTTGATTCACTAGAAAAATTACTAAAAGCAGCTTCTACACTTAAGATAGTTTTATAGTTTGTTTTTGTGAATTTTACACTGTTTGTTTTGAGATTGCATATAGCTATTTTAAAGCTAGAACCCATATATGGCTCTACTGCACAGATGATTTTATCTTCTATTTGTCTTGTTAGATAGATAGTACCTTGTAAAGATACAAAAAAATACTTTGGATAGCTAAGTGGTGTTATCTCAACAATAGAGATTTTTTCTTGGTTTTTAAGAGTTTTGACTATATTCATAGCATCATCATAGCTTTTAAATTGAACACACCAATCATCAAAATT
>JAYEJC010000077.1:0-1712 GCA_034660335.1 Campylobacterota bacterium | reverse complement strand
CCGATGGAATAAATTTATAGGTGCACTTCAGGGATAAGTTTATATATGCTTATCCCAAACTCAAAAGCGATGGTGTGAAGATGAACTAAATTATACTGAGCATTATCATTTCTCAACTCAATCTTCGTCACATAGGCTGGAGATTGATGACCCAAAATATTAGCTAGTCCCAATTGGCTAATATTTCTAGCCTTTCGTTCCCTCTTAACATTTTCAGTTATAACATCAAAAAAATCTGCTAAATTATTATCTATTTTACTATCCATCCCAATCTCAAGTCTGCTCATCTATAGGTGTGTGTACTTGCTCTAATGTTACGGTAAGCAATAAATTAAAACAATCACTATTAAGTAAGTGAAAAGTATAAAAAAGTTAAGATTTCCTATAATACTCACTCATAGGTAAGTGTATAAGGAATTTTGATGAGTAAACGACAAGAAATTGAGGAATTAGTTAGTAAGTATGCAAATATAAGAATGACTTTTAAAGCTTTAAAGAAAAAATACCCTGACTACTTAGAGGGAAATGACAACTACATAGGAATTATTGGGGAGTATTGGGCAACTATCTTCTTAAAACAAATATACAAAGATAAATTAAATAAATTTCTTGAAAGTAAAATAAATAAAAGTAAAGGGGAATCAGAGCAATTAACTGTTGGAGGGATATCATATAGCAATAGTACGGAATGGCTAGATTTTATAGTGGAACATGATGATGATTGGCATGAACTAATTAGTGTAAAAACTATATTTGAAGATAAAGCTAGAACAAGTGGATATATTAAATATAAAGAATTTAGAGATAAGCAAATTCCATCAATAATTATATTAAAACTTAATGAAGCTCTTATTCCTATTGAACTATTGTATATCAAAGACATAAATAATAATTTAATTGATGGTAGGAAAGAATACAGAAGCAGATGGAAAGATAAAGATAATCCACCAATAAACTTTAAATATTATGAAGATGGATTTGATGATGTATTTATAGATGAGACTTATAAATATGAAGATGATAAGTTTATACCAAAAGTTAAAAATGCTAATGATTAATCTTTACAAAAAGATAAATGGGGATATATTATGAAAAACAAAATAGGTATAGTCTTTGACTTTGATATAACTCTATCACCATATTATCAGCAAAGAGAGCTAATAAATCACTGGGGAGAAGATGAAGCTAAATTCTGGGAGCGATGCACTCTAAAGGTTACTGATGAAGATTACGACATGGAACACGGTTGTATTAAGGTCATCCTTGAATACATAGAAGAAAATAAAACCTATCAAGTATCTAACCAGGATTTATACAATCTTGGAAAGCAAATCACTCTCTATGATGGACTCACAAAAAAAGATGGACAAAATAGTATCTTTGATGATATTGCAGCCATTACAAATAGTGAAGAGTATGAAAAGCTAAATATTGAAGTTGAATATTATGTAGTGAGCGGTGGTCTTACTCAAATAATAGAAGGTGCACTTGATGGCAACAATTTATCTCACTACTTCAAAGAAGTCTTTGCCTGTACGCTTGATGAAAATAAAGATGGTGTAATTAACTTTCCAAAAGAGACAGTAGGACACACTATAAAAACTCAAAAGCTATTTCAAATTTCAAAAGGTTTACAACATAAAGTTAATGACAAATTAGAAGAGTTTGAAATACCATTTACTAACATCATCTATCTTGGAGATGGCGAAACT
>JAYEJC010000076.1:0-7853 GCA_034660335.1 Campylobacterota bacterium | reverse complement strand
TATCATTTGCACCAAGGCTTACTTTTGCTACATATACATTTTCATAATTTATAGCCATAGATGCTAAATCTTTTGGCATACCAGCTTTTCCACCTGCTGCAAACTTAGCAACAGCTCCTGTCATAGTAGCTTTAGATTGTTGTCCACCTGTATTTGAGTACACTTGTGTATCCATCACTAAGATATTTACATTTTTTCCAGATGCTAATACATGGTCAAGTCCACCATAACCGATGTCATAAGCCCATCCATCTCCTCCCATAATCCATACAGATTTTTTCACTAAATAATCAGCAAGATTTATAAGCTCACGAGAGTCTTTTGTATCTACTGAGCTTAAAGATTGTTTTAGTTTTTCTACTCTATCTCTTTGCTTTTCTATCTCATTTTCTGTTTTTTGAACTGCATTTTTTATATCACTTACAAGCTCTTTATCAAGAGAATCTGATAGCTTATCTATAAGTGCTATACATTTATCGTAGTGATTATCAATAGATAGTCTAAACCCAAGCCCAAACTCTGCATTATCTTCAAATAGTGAGTTGTTCCAAGTTGTACCTCTCCCTTTATCATCTTTTTTCCAAGGAGTTGTAGGGAGATTTCCACCATATATAGAGCTGCAACCTGTAGCATTTGCTACAAGCATTCTATCTCCAAATAGTTGTGAAGTAAGTTTTACATAAGGGGTCTCTCCACATCCTGGACAAGCTCCTGAGAACTCAAATAGTGGCTCTAAAAGTTGTGACTCTTTTACATTTGAGTGGTCAAGTATAGATCTATCTACATTTGGTAGATCCATAAAATAATCCCACTGTTTTATACCATCTTCTCTTAATGGAAGTTGTGGTTGCATATTGATAGCTTTTAGGTTTGTTTGTGATTTGTTTTTAGCAGGACAAACCTCTACACATAAAGCACACCCTGTACAATCCTCAACTGCAATTGAGATATTAAACACATCATTTTGCCCAAACTTTTTACCCTTAGCTTTTATAGTATCAAAACCTTGTGGTGCATCTTGTAGAATTGATGAGTCACATACTTTTGATCTTATAACTGAGTGGGGACATACAGATACACACTTATTACACTGAATACAAGTATTGGCATCCCATACAGGTATATCTTGAGCGATGTTTCTTTTCTCATATTGAGTAGTTCCTATAGGCCATGTACCATCATCAGGGATAGCAGATACAGGAATATCATCCCCTTTATACTCTGTGATTTTTGTGATAACATCTGCTGCAAAGCTATCAAGCTCACCTTTTAAAGCTGGTATTAGTTCAATATCACTTGTCACACTTGATGGTACTTCAACCTCAAATAGATTTTCAAGAGTGTTATCAACAGCATCAAAGTTCATCTGTACTATCTTTTCACCTTTGTTTCCGTAAGTTTTTTTAATTGCACCTTTGATCTTTTCAATAGCTTCATCTTTTTCTAAAACTCCACTTATAGCAAAAAAACATGTCTGCATAATTGTATTTATCCTTGCACCCATATTACTTTTTTTAGCAACTGCATATCCATCTATTGCATAAAATTTTAGGTTTTTATCTATGATCTGTTTTTGTGATGCTTTTGGAAGTTTATCCCATATCTCATCTTTCTTATATGGTGTGTTTAGAAGAAAAACAGCTCCATCTTTAGCGATATCTAGTAGGTCAAGTTTCTCTAAAAATATAGCTTGATGAACCCCTATAAAATCAGCTTTTTGAATAAGATATGTTGATTTTATAGGTTTTGGACCAAATCTAAGATGAGAGGTAGTCATAGAACCTGATTTTTTAGAGTCATATACAAAGTATCCTTGTGCATAGTTTTCTGTTTCGCTACCTATTATTTTTATAGAGTTTTTATTTGCTCCTACTGTACCATCACTTCCTAGACCATAAAACACAGCTTCAAACTGTTCTGCATTATCAATGATAAGATTTTTATCATATTCTAATGAACTATTTGTCACATCATCATCTATACCTATAGTGAAGTGGTTTTTGGAAAGAGTTTTATCTAACTCCTCATAGATAGATTTTATCATAGTTGGTGTGAACTCTTTTGAAGAGATACCGTATCTTCCACCAATGATTTTTGGCATAACAAATGGTAAGTTTTCTTGAGATTCAAACATAGCAGTTACTACATCATGATAAAGTGGCTCACCTAAACTTCCTGGCTCTTTTGTTCTATCTAAAACAGCTATTGATTGTACACTTTTTGGAAGTGTATCTATAAATTGCTCAATTCCAAAAGGGAGTGATAGTCTTACTTTTATCATTCCAACTTTTTGCTCTTTATTTACAAGGTAGTTTACAGTCTCCTCTACAGCTTCAGCTCCACTACCCATAAGTACAATAACTTTTGTAGCATCATCTGCCCCTACATAGTCAAAAAGATTGTAACTTCTTCCTGTAAGAGCTGTAAACTTATCCATCTGCTCTTGAACTATCTTTGGAACTTCATTATAGTATTTGTTTACCGATTCTCTCCCTTGAAAATATACATCAGGGTTTTGTGCTGTACCTCTCAAAATTGGAGCATCTGGTGTCATAGCTCTTTTTCTATGAGCATATACAAGGTCACTATCAATCATATTTTCTAGTATAGTTGCATCTAAAACCTCTATCTTACTTACTTCATGAGATGTTCTAAATCCATCAAAAAAGTGTAAAAATGGTATCCTTGAATTTAAAGATGCAGCTTGAGAGATAAGGGCAAAATCGTGAGCCTCTTGAACACTGTTTGAAGCAAGTAGGGCAAAACCTGTTTGTCTTACACCCATAACATCTTGATGATCTCCAAATATAGATAAACCTTGTGCTGCTAAACTTCTAGCTGCTACATGAAATACTGTAGGTGTAAGCTCCCCTGCTATTTTATACATATTTGGTATCATCAGAAGCAGCCCTTGAGAGGCTGTAAATGTAGTAGTTAATGATCCAGCTTGCAAAGCACCGTGAACAGTACCACTTGCACCACCTTCACTTTGCATCTCATAAACTTCAGGGATAGTTCCAAAGATATTTTTCTCTTTTTTACTACTATAAAGGTCACTTAGTTCACCCATAGGTGAAGAGGGAGTGATAGGGTATATCGCTATCACTTCATTTATTTTGTGTGCTACAAGAGCAACCGCTTCATTACCATCAACTGTTTTAAACGTTTTTTCCATTTCTAATCCTTCTATAAAATATTTAAAGATTTTATAGAAGGATTATTACACTAAGGTTTCATAGACTAGAATCGAGTAACAATATGTAATTAAATAGTACCAAATAATAAAAGATAAGTTAGGTACTACCTATTTAAGGTATAGTAGCTCTTGGTGCATTAGATATGTAGTTTTAAATAAGTAAGTTTAGGTAATAACTTCTACAGTAAATTAATATATTTTAAGCTAAATGGCTATTTCAAAACTTCCCATTCAAAGTTACTGATATTTTTTTCATCACTATCAAACTCTATTCCAATAAGGTAGATATGTTTATCTAAAGATACGTATTTTTTTTGGTAATTCATCTCTTTTATTTGTTTAAGAGCTTCACCTTTTTGTCCATCTACTTTGAACTCTAGAATATAAATCGTATCATTCATGTTAATAGTAAGGTCAATTCTTCCTTTGTTTGTAACATCTTCACCTATGATATTAAATCCTAGAGATTGTAGATATACATATATAACACTTGCATAAAATCCTTCGTAAGTTTGGATACTATTTTTAGTAAAGTTGTTATATGGAAGTGAAGCAAACATTGAACTTAGTGAAGTTTTAAAAAACTCAATATCATTTTGGCAAATTGCATCATATAAATCATCTTGGTATTTATATTTTTCAGTTCTTTGAGATGTAATATAATCTATTAAATAATCACTCAATGATGTTTTGACTTCTTCATTAGGAAGTTTTAATTTATACTCAAAACCACCTCTTCGTTTTTCTATTACATTATCTATTGTTAAATAACCACTTTGATATAAAATAACTTCCAAATCTATATTATCTATATCAAAGCTATCAAGGATTTGTTCACCAATTGTTAGATTAGATAACCTTGGTAAATAGTATTTATTTTTCTCTATTAGTTTTATAAGATACGAAGGAGTTGATGTAGTAAACCAATAATTTTTAAAAGCAAAATCATTTTTAATAAATTTCAAAAGATCAAATGGATTATAAAGAGGATCTTTTAAAAAGTTATAACCATTATACCATCTTTTTATTTTAGTATAATCTTGACCTTCTAAATATGGTGAAAATGATGTTTCGATATCATTTTGTGCGTATCCACATATATTCCCAAACTTAGGAGTTAAAGATATATCTTCTATCATATTAAGACCACTAAAGATACTTGCCTTACTAAATTTGCTAACTCCTGTTAGAAATACAAACTTTAAATATGGATCAGCATCTTTTAAAACTGTATAAAATCCTTTTGTGATCTCTCTTGCTTCTTTAGCTACATCCATTTGATCTAGATTATCAAGTATTGCTTTATCATACTCATCTATTAGAACTACTACTTTTTGATTGTATTTTTCATAAACAGCTTGAATAAACTCTTTAAAACATATAGATACAAACTTATTTGTTTTACACTCTACTCCTAATCTTTTTTGATTATCTTCTAAACTTGATCTTAAAGAAGCTTCTATTTTCTCTAATGACCGTAAATCTACTCCAAAACTTATTTTTATTACTGGGTACTTTATATCCCAGTTCCATTTAGATTCTATAGATAAATCACCAAAATACTCTTTATTACCCTCAAAAATATTTTTGAGTGTATCAAGAAATAAACTTTTACCAAACCTTCTAGGGCGACTTAAAAAAACATATTTATAACTCTCTATTAATTCATAAGCGATATCTGTTTTATCTATATAGATATAGTTTTCTTCTATTATATCTTTAAATGTCTGAATACCAATAGGTAGTTTTTGTAGTTCCATATAAGCTTTGCCTTTTTTTATTTGGTTTATTATTATAACTAATAAAAACTCTTTAATCAATCAAAATGACATAGTTAGATACTACTCAAATATCCAACTCCATTTTAAATTCGTCTCTAAAACTATTCTCATCATCTTTATTATAAAATTGAAGCCCTAATATTTTATATTGTTCATTTTCAAACTCTATAATTCCACCTTTTACATTATCTTTGATTTGAGATAAAAAATCATTTTTCCATTTATCTTTTAGTAGTAAATGTGAACCTTTAGGCTCTATAAATATTTGATAGTGAATATTATCATCTGTATTTTGAGTAAATAGAACAAAGTCAGGTTCAAACGCTTGTCCTTTATCAAAGCTATATATTTTAAAATGTCTTTCATTTCTAACTAAATATATCTCATCTTTTTTATATTTTAACTTTATATCATCTATTAGTTTTCCAATAAGCTCTATTAAATGTACCTCTTCACTTGTTCCATAAAACTCTTTAAATGCAAACCATTTATCACTATTTGGTAATATGTCTTTTTCTTTATCTTTAGGAATCAATAAAGTTTTATTTTTAAATATTTTATCAAATTTATGTGGTATAAATTTTTTAGTTCCTTCATATTGAATAATGTTATTTTTCATTTCATTTTCAAGTACACTTAAAAAAGATAAAATTATATTTAATTTTTCTTGTACTGATAAATCATTAATTTTATCTTCATCACCATTTATATCTATATTGTACTGTTTTAAATAGTTTTCTTCATTTATAAAATCTTGCATTGATTTTAAATTAGGTAAGTATCTTTTTAATGATGAGAAAGTATAAAAATCATTTAGTAAAATTGCATTTTTGATTATATTAAATCCTATAAAATCAACTAAATTTTTTTCTTTGGTTTTCGTAATAGTTTCACTTTCTAGTTCCAAATCAACAAATACATCAACCAATGAACCCTTACCACTTCTAAGTTCATATCTAAAATTAGACTGTGCAATTCCAAAGTCTTCTAGTTTTTTTACATATTTATAATTTTTCTCTTTTCTTTCATTTAAAAATATTCTTTTATTCAAAAAGTTAACATTTTGTAATTCATCTTTTAGTTTTAACTTTAGTTCTATAGGCTCATTTTCTTCATCTTCAATAAGTCCTTGTTCTACAAGTGCTTTTTTAATCTCACTTATATATCTACTTTCATTTTCACTATGAAAATATAACTCTTCTAAAACTCGCAACTCATTTGTAATATCATCATCATATTTTCTTTTAAATAGTTCTTGATGCACATCTTGCCTAAAAGGACAATATCTAGCCCCACGTCCTACAAGTTGAGCTTCACTTACAGTTTTTTTTCCAACTTTACCTTTTGATGCTCCACCTGTACTTTGCCCCTCATAAAGTCTAACTATATCAAATAAATTTAATACATCCCAACCCTCATTAAGCTTATCAACTGTAAATATTGCACGAATAGAGTTATTTGTATCTTCTAAACTATTTAATAACTTTTGATTTACTTCTAGCTCTTTATCACTATTTGTACAAAGTGATTTATTTTTAGAAAATGCTATTTGTATTTTTTCACAAACCATATTTAAACTAATCTTTTTATCTTCAAAATATGCAAATATAGTTTTAAGTATCTCTATATTTGTAGTTGTTTTTATAGCTTCTAAATCTTCTGCTTTAAGGTTTTCTAATTGAGTAAAAAATTCTTCTTGATTAATTTTTGATTCTTCTACCTTTGAGGATTTGAATAATACTACTGGTTTTATATTTAGACCATATTTATTAGCTATCTCTTCTCTGTATATTGAGGTTAAAAGTGCTTGTAAGACTCTTTGATTTTTACCTACATCACTTTTAAACAGATCAATTTTTTTACTGTATTTATCATGCACAAAATCTTTTAAATCGTATTTATAAATTATTTTATCAAGGTATTTAGCTTTTACATTTTTATTTTCTAGTTCTAAAGTTGCTGTAAATTCTAAAAGTATATTATCTTTATTGGCTTTAAATATTTTTTCAACAGTATTTTCCCATGATGGTTTTTCTATATTGTCTGTACCATCAAATTTAAAACTTTCAGTTTTATTTATTTTTTTTGTTGTTGCGTTTGTATGATGACACTCGTCAGATAATAAAGCTATCTTTTTATCATTAAAGTCCTCAAGAGTTATAGAGTTTTCTTTTTCATTGTGTATGTCACTAAAAAGCCCTTGAATAGTCGTAAAGCATATATTTATATCATCACTACTACTATAGGAAAAGTTATCAACTGCTTTTATTTTAACTTCTTTATTATTAATAATAATTTTTTCATTAAATAAGTATTTATTAGAGTTACTATTTATAAAGTTATCTTTTGTTTTTTCTACAATTTGCCCACGATTTACAAAAAATAGAAAGTTTCTATATCCTTGATTGTAAAGATATAAAATAAGTCCACTCATGATAACAGTTTTACCACTTCCTGTAGCCATATTAAAGGCTAAGTGAATATTATTAGATGGTTTCATGTCTCCATTATAATAAAAATAAAATCTATTAAAAGCTTTATTTTGATATTCTCTTAATTCTAATTTAGGGTTTAAGTTATCATTTACATATGATAGTTTTTTATCTTCTATTGCACCATATTTTTCAATAGTGTCTAGTTCTTGATATAAAAAATTCACTATTCAAACCATCCATATTTTAACCTATCATATAAACAAGCTAATTTTTTGTAATATGTATTTGCAGTTGGATTAGACTTGTCTTTTAATAAATCTTTATTAATAGTTAAAAAACCTTTAAATCTCTCTAAATCAATATTTTGATATTCATTGTTTTCTATATTTGTAAATACTTTTTCAATAAAAACACTATCATCTTCAAAATATGATGATGTGA
>JAYEJC010000075.1:0-7895 GCA_034660335.1 Campylobacterota bacterium | reverse complement strand
TTAATGAATATACATAATGGATTTAATAAAGGATTGAAGATTAAAATAGTTGATTTTTACTTAGTAAATTATGGAAAATAATTTTTTAAATAAGGGTGTTTAGACCCCCAAATTTTTCATTAAATCTTTTTTTCATATTGAACCTTATAGATTGATATTATAAATTATATCATCACATTGTAAGAAAATATCTTACAATATCGTCCCAGATGGGAACTAGGAGGAAAAATTATTTCACACTCTTATCACACAAGATTAGTTTATTTATAAATATCTTTATTGTACTCTTTAAATCTTTTATGCTGCCAAAACCATTGTTCTGGTTTTAATAAAATATGCTTCTGCATCACATCTGCTTGAGCTTGAGTGAGTTCTTTTATTTTATCATCAGATGAATAATTTCTTGGATCAAGTGGTTCATAAAATGAAGCTTTGTATTTACCAAAGCTTTCCATTGTAAAAAAAAGTGGTAGAATAATAGCATCAAATTTAATAGCAAGTCTTGCAACTGAATCAGCTTGTTTTACTTTTTGACCAAAAAAGTTTACATCTATACCTGATCTATTGTGTTGATCGACAACCAAACCTAATATTCTATTATTTTTCAAAGCTTTTACAAGTCCTCTACTAGCATCTCTTTTACTTAGCATCTCTGTATTATTTCTAGTTCTTGCTTCATCTAATTCTTTATTTAAATATTTGTTATTCATAGGTCTTCCAACCATTGTAGTTGGAGCATATTTTAAAGGTATAAAACTATTTCCATACTCCCAGTTTCCATAGTGAGCTGTTATTAGGATTATTTTTCTATTGTTTTTCAAAGCATCTAAAATAAAATCTTCATTCTTTACATCTATTTTATCATTAAATTGTTCCAAACATAAAGTTTGATTTTCTATAAACTCATAAAGATTATAAACCAAATTAGTATAGCTAGCTTTTATGATCTCTTTTTTTCTATTTTCACTAATTGTATCACCATATACAAGGTCTAAGTTAGCTTTTGCATATTTTTTATGCTCTTTATTTACTAAGTATATTAAACTTGCCAACTTATCTAAGAAAAATTTTATCAAAAACTTTGGAAGTGATAAGATTATAAATTTAAAAGATTTATAAAGTAAAAATATTAAATAATCAATCAATTTATAAGCTCTTTGGCTATTTGTACTATATCACTAGCTTTTATTTCAGTTATTGAAAAATCATTTTTATTTAGTTTATAATGATCTACATAACTACTTGATTTTATCACTTTATTTATAGGTGTGGTATATACACGATTTGTTGGTGTTGGACCAAATATTGTAATAGATGGTACATTTAATCCCCATGCCATATGAGTAGGACCAGTGTCATTGCCTATTAGAAGTTGAGATTTTGATATAACACTTTTTAATTCATCCAAACTCACTCGTGGTAACACCTCTAAATATTCACTTTGAGTTTCCATCCATATCGCTTTTTGATGTTCCTCTTCATTACCCCATATAATATATGTTTTTATTTTTAATCTATCTGCTATCTCTACAAATTTTTCTTTTGGATAGTTCCTGCTTTCCCATGTTGATCCTATCACAAATAGGTTGTAACACTTTTCTAAATTATTTTTATACTCATCAAAAAATAAAAATTGTTTTTTTGATACAATATCATCACTCGATACTTTTATATCAAATGGATCACAAAGAACTTTAACATTTCTATCGATTGTGTTTGCATCATATGCTATATATGTCTTATTATCATAAAACCAGCTAGCTATCCCCTCTCTTATAGAATCCTTATTAAATCCAGAGATATAGCTACCAACAACCCTTGCACCAACTATTTTTGATACAATTGCAGATTTTAATAAACCTTGTGCATCTATTACTAGATCATAATTATTTTTTCCATAATCACTTAAAATCTTAATTTGATTAAATATCTCACTTTTTTTTGTTTTTATTGATTTTAAATTTACAGTTAATATATTATCTATATCTGGATTATTAAGCAATACACCTTTAAATCCAGCTTCCACTATCCAGTCTATTTGTGCATTTGGTAGTTTTGCTTTTATAAATTGTAATGCTACCATCGCATGGATAATATCACCCATTGCTGATAATTTTACTATACAAATTTTCATATTTCAATAAGCTCCATTTTTATATTCATTGGTGTTTTTATTTTAGATAATGCTCTTTGAACCAAATAACAACTACTAGAGGATGATATTTTTAAATTATTATCTTTTAATTCATATTTATAATTTGATTTATTATATTCACTATTTAAAGATATATTTAATGTCATCATAAAATTCAACCATCTAACAGTCTCAATTGATGGTAAAAGATCTTTGTATTTTTCTATATCTTCATATTTTGGTAAAGACTTTTTACTAAATTTAGCAACAATTGCTATTAAAGTTTTATCTTCATGCGTAAAACCATAATTAAGTCCATTTAAAATATAATTAAATGTATGTGTTTCATTTTTATAAAAACTTAAAGATACACCTAATAGTTGTAATTTAGATGCGAGTACTAAAATTGATCTATATTTTATATCTAGATTATGTAATGGTGCTAAACTATCAAATATTTTTTTTGCATTATTTCCAAGGTATGCACTTTGTGTCTCATCATCAACAAATCTATCTATTAAACTACGCACACTAATATTAAAATTAGCTGGAAATTTGTCATTTGTACCTCTTAATATATCTGTAAGATAAACACCTTCTCTAACACCTGCACCACTTGTAATAACTTTTGAAACACAAAAATAATTCAAAATAGTTTTAAAAATAAAAGTACCAACACCAATAGTATCATATCTATCTTTTCTTACACCTAGTTTTTTAAGTTCACTATCTGTTGATGCATCTATGATTTTTTCCATCAATGCTAAATAATCTTTTGTAAGATAAGAAAAACCATGTATAGTATCCAAAGGATAATTTTTTTTCAATAATATTATTTTGCTAATAGCTCTAGCTGTTCCACCTAGTCCTACTATTGTTGGTAATGTTTTATTGATATTTTTTAGTTGATTTTCTATATAAACTCTAGCTTCATCTAGCTTTCCTTTGTTTAAATAAAGCTCTTTAATCCTAACCGTACCAATATTTAAAGAGACAGTATCTACTATATTTCCATCAGATACAAAAGCAAACTCAGTACTACCTCCACCTATATCAACAGTAGTAAAATCATCACAATCAATTAAATTTCTAGCAGCCACCCCACCGTAATAAGCTTCTTTTGTACCATCAATGATTTTAATATTTAATTTTAATTCTTTTGATACTTTAGTTATAAACTCTTTTTTATTTGGAGCATCTCTTAAAGCTGAAGTTGCAACACATAATATTTTTCTTGATTTTAAGTTTTTTGCAATTTTTAGAAAAGATTCTAAAGCATTAAATGCTCTTTGCATTGGAATCTCTTGAAGATTTCCATTATTTTCATAACAACCTTCAGAGATTTTTACTTTTGATTTTGATTCATTTATTAGATGAAAACCAAAACGGCTAGTTTTTTGAAAAACAACCATCCTCATTGAGTTTGAACCAATATCTATGATGGTTGTTATTTTTGCCATTTTTAGTCCTCTTTATCCAATTGATCAAATTTAAACTGAAGCTCTTGAGCTGTTTCTTGATTGTCTGGATCTAAAACTATACAATCAACTGGACAAACTTCAATACATTGTGGTTCATCAAAGCTACCAACACATTCAGTACACATATCAGAATCAATGATATATATTGGATCACCCTCTTCTATAGCCTCATTTGGACACTCTTCTCTACATGCATCACAAGCAATACATTCATCTGTTATCATTAATGACATTTTAATTTCCTATTATAAATATTTTTAATGGATTTATAACCAATTCTTCTTTAAATTTAAATAAAATTAAATTTAATATGTAAAAAAGATAGGTCAATCCACTATTAAGTTTTAATTAAGATTAAGAAAGAAATTACGCGTGATTTGAAGAACTATAACAATATATTGACTAATTTTTATTTTGAAAATAGATAAAAAGTAGTTAATTACCAGTGCTATTGGAGTAAAGCAAGACTGCGTCGTGTCCTTTAATCTTAAATAAAACTTATTAGAGGATTATACTATAAAAAAGGGCTATTAGATATATATCTAATAGCCCTTTTTGTAATTATAAGTATTTCTACTATTTAACCATAGCTGTAAGCTCATCTTGGCTTACTTCATTAAAGTTAAGGTATTTATATACTCTATCAGTCATCTCTGGTGTAATTTTACCAGAAGCTATCTCTAAGTACTCGTGCGGAGTTGGTAGTTCACCTTTAAGTGCAACAACAGCAGCAAGCTCAGCAGATCCTAAATAAACTTGACACCCTTTTCCCAGTCTGTTATCGAAGTTTCTTGTAGATGTACTAAATACAAATGCATCTTTAGCAACTTGTGCTTGATTACCCATACATAGACTACATCCAGGCATCTCTGTTCTAGCACCAGCTTGTCCAAAGATTGAGTAGTAACCCTCTTCAGTTAGTTGTTTCTCATCCATTTTTGTTGGAGGACAGATCCATAGTTTATTTGCAACTTGACCTTCACCTTTAAGTATCTCACCTAAAGCTCTAAATAATCCAATATTAGTCATACAAGAACCAACAAATACTTCATCAATATCTGTTCTAAGACCTGCTTCTCTAATCTCTGTTAATGTTTTAACATCATCTGGATCATTTGGACAAGCTAAGATTGGCTCTTTGATTTCACTCATATCTATCTCGATAACTGCTGCATATTGGGCATCGCTATCAGCTTCCATAAGCTTACCATTTTCTAACCAATCTTCCATCTTATCTCTTCTTCTTTTTAAAGTTGCTGCATCTTCATAACCTTGTGCAATTAACTCATCAATAAGAACGATGTTAGATTTTAAGTACTCTTCAACTGGAGCTCTGTTAAGCTTAACAGTACAAGCCGCAGCTGATCTTTCAGCAGATGCGTCACTTAGCTCAAACGCTTGCTCACACTTAAGATCTTCAAGACCTTCAATCTCTAGAACTCTACCAGCAAAGATATTTTTCTTACCTTTCTTCTCAACAGTTAATAAACCATCTTTGATAGCTTGATGAGGGATAGCATTTACCATATCTCTTAGAGTTATTCCTGGTTGCATCTCACCTTTAAATCTTACAAGTACAGATTCAGGCATAGTAAGTGGCATCATACCAGTAACACCAGCAAATGCAACAAGTCCAGATCCAGCAGGGAACGAGATACCAATTGGGAATCTTGTATGAGAATCTCCACCAGTACCTACAGTATCAGGTAAACAAAGTCTATTTAACCATGAGTGAATTACACCATCACCTGGTCTTAATATAAACCCTTTTCTACTTGTCCAGAACTCTGGTAGTGTATGTTGTAGTTTAATATCTGCTGGTTTTGGATAAGCAGCAGTATGACAGAATGATTGCATAGTCATATCTGCACCAAAGCTAAGTGCAGCAAGCTCTTTGATCTCATCTCTTGTCATTGGTCCTGTTGTATCTTGTGATCCTACTGTTGTAGCTATTGGCTCACAATATGTACCAGGCTTAACACCCTCAAGTCCACAAGCTTTTCCTACCATTTTTTGAGCTAGAGTAAAACCTTTACCATTATCATCTGGCATATCTGGTGCTAAGAACATATCTGTTACATCCATACCTAAAGCTTCTCTAGCTTTTGCAGTTAAACCTTTACCAATAATAAGTGGGATTCTTCCCCCTGCTCTCATCTCATCAGTTAAAGTATTTGGTGCTAGTGTAAACTCAGATACACAAGTACCATTTTTCTCTATTTTACCCTCATATGGTTTTACAGTAATAACATCACCAGTTTCAAGCTCACCTACAGGTGCTTGGATTGGTAAACATCCTGAATCTTCTGCTGTATTAAAGAAAATTGGAGCAATAATATCACCTATTACAACACCACCAGTTCTTTTATTTGGAATACCTGGAATATCTCTACCCATATGCCATTGTACTGAGTTGATTCCTGATTTTCTTGAAGATCCTGTTCCTACAACATCACCAACATAAGCTAGTGGGTGACCTTTCTCTTTTAATGACTTCATAGTATCAAGAGGATTTTCCATCTTAGTTCCCAACATAGAGTTAGCATGAAGTGGGATATCTGCTCTTGTAAATGCTTCAGAAGCTGGAGATAAATCATCAGTATTTGTCTCACCTGGGATTTTATAAACAGTTACTGTAATCTCTTCATCTAATGCTGGCTTATTTGTAAACCACTCACCATTTGCCCAAGATTCAACCACCTCTTTTGCTTTTGCATTACCTGCATCCATTAATGCTTTTACATCATTAAATGCATCATATACTAAGATAGTATTTTTTAGTTGTTCTGCTGCTGTGTTTGCAACATCACCATCTATTTTAAGTGCTTCAACTAATGGAGTTACATTAAATCCACCAAGCATAAGACCTAAAATCTCACATGCTTTAACTGGGCTTATTGCATCACAAGAGATATTTCCTTGAACTACATCATTTAAAAATGCCGCTTTTACATATGCTGCATCATCAACACCAGCTGGAATTTTGTTTTCAAACATATCCATTACATAGTCTGATTCTACAATTGGCGAAGCTTTTAATAACTCTACTAAATCTGCTACTTGCTCTGCTGTTAAAGCTAATGGTGGAACACCTAGCTTTGCTCTTTCTTCTGTGTGTGCTTTATAATCTGCAACTAAACTCATAAATAAGTCCTTTTGTTAAATTTTATTTCAAATTTATTCTAGCAAAAAAGATTATATCTGTGGTGTAATTTATGATTATTTATTGAAGGAGAAGCATTTAGTGTAGTGAAAAGTTACACTAAATGATTATAGTATTAGTTTAAGTAAATTAATTTAGTCATAATGATACATATAGTAACAATATAAAATTATTAAAGATGCCCTTAAATATCAATCCCTAAAAACTTTATAGCATCTTTTTGATCTTCATCATATTCATCTAGTGGATTTTCTTTTATTAAGTTTATTACATATTGTTTTACCTGTTTTCTAACATCTTCTATATTATCAACCTCTACAAAACCATTAAATCCCATTGGATGGTCGTTGAATGTTATTGTACCTTCACAGTTTTCTTCTATAAATTCTGCTATTCCTCTATATGTAATAAAATCAAATACAACACAATTGTATCCAATATCCTCTATCTGGCTATCACAAAATAGATCTATACCTTCGTTTGGATGATCATGATATAGATACTCTTTGCTTTTACTTGCTACTAAAGCCAAATAATCATCTGGCTTATCTATCTCTACTTTTTTCATATTAGTTTCCTTTAAAGTTATGTTTAAATTTTTGTGATTTTAACAAAATTAACTTAATCTTAATAAAATTTAAAATATTAAGGGAACAGTTCCTTTTGATTCTCTATAAAAATACTGGTTTATCATATCTTCATCTAGCATGTTTTTATCAAGCTTTTTACTTAGTTGGTGTTGTTTTTCTATGATATGAAACTTATCATTTAGTTTTGATACAATCTCACCTGTATAATCAAGAATAAATATATCATCCCATACATCATAAAGTGCAATAAAGTAAAACTTTTCATCGTTTATTTCATAAAAATATATACCATATTTATCATCACTATATCTGTCTAAAGTTTTCAATTCTTTAAAATGAGTGCTTAAAAAATCTCGATAAAACCCACTAGCCAAACCATTCCAACTGCATTGTGATTTTATATCTATATATTCAATGTGAATCTTTTCATCGTTTAGTGTATACGCGTCAATGACACAGTTATTAAAGTTTGGTATTTTGACTGGATTTGACAACTGTATATTTATATGCTTATCTTTGTTTTTTAA
>JAYEJC010000074.1:0-7907 GCA_034660335.1 Campylobacterota bacterium | reverse complement strand
TTTTAGTAGCTTTAGTAAATTTACCATCAACAACAACTGCCCAAACAATAGCTCAGAAGATTATTGAAAAGTTTGCAAAAGTACGAGTCATAGTAAATGAAGATACAGGGCAAGCATTACAAAAAACTGTGTGTGTTGGTATATCATCTTACCCTCAAGATAGTGATGATATAGACAAGGTACTAAAACATGCAGACAACTTTTTGTATGAAGCTAAAAATAAAGGTAGAAGTTCTTATGCTGTATATAAAGAGGAATATGAAAGTATTATAGACTTTTTTTAATAATTAACAAACAATTAACACAAATATAATATCATACATAAAAAGTTAGGTGGTAAAAAATATGATCTCTAAAATAATCTTTATGGTGTTTTTAATACTCTCAATCTCTTCAAATGCGGCTTTTCTAAAACATGCTACAAACAATCCTATTTTGACACAAAAAGGTGAATCAAAACATTGGTGTCCAGTATGTGGTATGAAGATCAAAAATTATTATAAAACATCTTATACAGCAAAATTAAAAATGAATGGTATTGTAAGGCAATATTGTAGTATAAGATGTTTGGTTGTAGATATGCAAGAGTATGGTATTGAACAATCATCAATAAAAGTAGTAGATGCAAAAACAGAAAAACTAATAGATGCCGCTAGTGCTTATTATCTAATAAATAGTAAAATAATGGGTACTATGTCAAAAAACAGCAAACTTGCATTCAAAAACAAAAATGATGCAAAAGAGTTTCAAAAAAAATATAATGGAAAAATTGTATCTTTTGAAGTTGCATTAAATGAAGCAAAAAAGAGTTTGAAAAAAGATATAGCATTAGTACAGAAAAAGAAACAAAAAAAGGTATATCCACGAGGAAAAAAGATATTTAATAAAGTTTGTAACAAAGATGAGATAGATCCTACAAACTATCTTGAGATAAATGAACTAAAACAGGATATAGTCAATAAAAAGTTATGTAAACCCTTAAAAGAAAAAGACCTTCAAGCAGTCTCTTTATATATCTGGGAGGTCAAAAGATTTGGTGATTTGGATCAAATAGCTAATAAAGTAAAAGTAACTAAAGATGAAAAATGTCCTGTATGTGGAATGTTTACATATAAGTATCCAAGATGGGCAGCACAAATATTTTATAAAGATGGCAATATTCAAAAGCATTGGTCATTTGATGGGGTAAAAGACCTAATGAAGTTTTATTTTAATCCTTTAAAATGGGGAGATTATCCAATAGCAAAACAAAAAAATATAACAAAAATATTAGTTACTGATTATTATAGCCAAAGAGCTATTGATGGAACAAAAGCATATTATGTAATAAGAAGTGATATTTATGGACCTATGGGGCATGAGCTTATCCCTTTTGAGTCACTAAATGATGCAAAAACATTTAAAAAAGATCATTATGGGAAATTGATTATTGAGTTTAAAGATATATTAGAAAATGAGGTTTATAAACTAGATTCAAATGAATAAAAAAACAAAAATATTTTTTATCATAAGTATTTCATTTTTGATAAGTTTTTTTACACTTATCTCGTATATCTCTTCTGTGCATTATGATTCAGAAGAGATATATGTTAAAAAAAATGATTTTATTTCAGTTGTTGGACTCCCTGATTTAGCCATATCAACAGAAGCAAACTATATCAGACATAGAAGTCTAAGTGATATAAAAATGATATTTATAGATGGTCCTGAACATATAGAATACTTTCCTAGTTCATTTACAATAAATCACAATCAAGGATCAAAATGAAAAGTATAAATCTACATCTAATTGAATATGCTATAAATTCACTATTAAGACAAAAAGCAAAAAATGGTTTTATTATTTTTATCTTTACTTCTCTTATTGCTCTTATATCTTCTGTTTTTTTTATAGTAAACTCTATAAAATACGAATTAAACAATACAGTAGATGCCTTACCAACGCTTACAATTCAAAATATAAAAGGTGGAAAGATAGTAGATATTCCAAATAGCTATATAGATGATATCATAGCAATTACAGGTGTACAAAATGCTACACCAAGAGTTTGGGGCTACTACTTTTTTCAAAATGCAGGGGTCAATTTTAGTATTATGGGTATTGATAATTTTGAATCACAATATACAAAAACATTACAATATATTGTAGATGATACAAAAAAAAGTGATATCTTAGACAGTGGCTCAATGCTTGTTGGAAAAGGTGTAAAAGATATTTTAGAGCAAAACTATTTTCATAATTATTTTAATTTTATTTTAACAGATGGAAGCTTTAAAAAAATAGATATAGGTGGCGTTTTTTCTAGTGATATTGAACTACAAAGCAATGATATGATTTTGTTATCAAAAGAGTTAGCTTATGAGGTTTTGGATATTTCAGAAGAGTTTTCAACTGATATTGTAGTACAGATATCAAATCCCCAAGAGATAGATACTATAGTAGAAAAAATAAAGTTATTGTATCCTAGCTTAAGGGTAGTAACAAATGAAGACTTTAAGGTAAGTTATCAAAATATTTTTGATTATAAAAGTGGAATGTTTTTAGCTTTATTTATTATCTCATTATTTACTTTTTTTATTATTATATATGATAAAACAAGTGGATTAACATCACAAGAAAAAAAAGAGATAGGGATATTAAAAGCTATTGGGTGGACTGTGGATGATGTGCTAAAAGAGAAGTTTTATGAAAGTTTTATTGTTTCATTTTTTGCTTATCTTTTTGGTATTTTTATCGCATTTGTTTTTGTTTATATATTAAATGCACCATTGTTAAGAGATATTTTTGAAGGTTATAGCAATCTTAAAACGACATTTTCATTACCTTTTGTTATTGATTATCATACCCTTACATTGGTCTTTTTTATCACTATCCCTATCTATGTAGCAGCAACTATTATACCATCTTGGAGAGTATCTACATTAGATGCAGATGAAGTTATTAGATAAAACTTAACAGAGGATTATACTAACTATAAAACTTATTGTTTTATAGGTGTTTTTTTATTTGGTTGATGAAACTGAATATTAAAATCTACTGCTATATGATCTTTGATTTTAGCAAATTCAAGTGGATAAACTAGATTTAAACATATCTGTTTTTTATTTAGATTTTCAATAAAATCAAAAAACTCTTTTGGTGTTTTTACTTTAGATTGTATATTAAAAGTATATGTTGTGTATTGATTATGAGATTGATTTATCAATTTTATTTTAGAATCTTTAATCGCTATTTTGCCTAAATATTTTGAGATATCAGCTATATATTTAAATTTGTGTTTTTTATATATCTGTTTTGTTGGCTTTTTATCTTTTTTATATATATTGTTATTTGATATAATCGTACTTAAGATAGCTTTGTTTTGATGATTAAGTATAGTTTTTGATTCTTTATATACTTTTAATAGCTTTTTTTTCATTGTTTTAGTGCTATTAGAATCAGATACAAAATTAGATACAAAAGTTGAACTATCTTTTTTAATCTGAAGCTCTTTTAAGACAGCATCATAAGGTATAATATCAAATAACATCAAAGTGTGTTGTACCACTTTATTATTTTGTTCTGTATGATTTGGTAGTTTTACAATAGTTTCTTTTTTGATTATTGGTTTGATATCTGGTTTTACTATTTTGGAAATAGAAGTTTTATTATCCTCTTTTGATATTGACTTTATAACTTCTATCTTTTTAGTATCATTACTTGATAATTTGTAGTATAAAACACTACCCACTAAGATAATAGAAAAGAGTAATATTGCAAGCCATAAAAGTATAGATGTATTGTTTTTTTTCTCCCTTGCTTCTATAAAACTATACTCTTTATTATTTTCTCTTTGTGTTAAAATATATAGATGATTATCAATATTAATAGGCTCATAGGATACTTCTAACATTAAGTTTTCATGTAGTATATCTTGTTGTTCATCATTTAGTTGTTTTATAGTATAAAAAATATCAACTTTATTTAAAAAATCAACACCCTCAAACAAGCTGTAATAGTTTTCTATTATTTCACTCAATAGTTGTTGTATCTCTAAAAAATAAACTTCATCATATAGTTTTTGACCAATTATCTCATCATTATAAAAGTTTGAATCTTTAATATTCTCAAATGGTGTCAAATCTTTTATTGTTGAGTAT
This sequence comes from Campylobacterota bacterium, assembly GCA_034660335.1. GTDB lineage: Bacteria > Campylobacterota > Campylobacteria > Campylobacterales > Arcobacteraceae > JAIOSF01. The sequence continues at coordinate 3,767 of JAYEJC010000074.1, read as the reverse complement.
TTAATATCACTATTTTTATCTAATATTATCACAAATAGTTTATTATCATATACTAAAATATTTAAACTATTAGCAACACCATTAGAGATGATAAGTTCATTTAAGATAGAAAAAGGAGATAATATATAATCAATACCAGTCTTTTGAAAATAGTTTTTAAAATCTTCAATAGAGTTTTTAGGAATAGCTACGCTATAGTTTTCATTAATTTTGATTGTATTAAATTTTGTTGTATCTATATTTTCTTTTTTTAAAATAGACTGTTTGTTACTTGTAGATAAAGTGCTTAGATAACTAAAAGGTATATTTGATTGTAATGTTTCTAATTTGAAAATTATATCTTGAGATAAAGTATCTTTTTGTAATATAAATGATGAATTTTCTTGTTTAAATATACTATTGTTTTGCAAAATTCTATAATCTATTTTAAGTTGTTTATCTTGTTTTATAATATTTATATATTGTTTTTTATTGTTTTTAAACATAGTTTTGTTACCTATAGTTGATTTAATGGATGAGCTTTATTATACTGTTTTAACTTTGTATTTGTGTTTAACTTTGTATAAATACCTGTTGCTTTTAGACTACTATGACCTAAAAGCTGACTTATATCGTTTATCCTTGCACCCTCATTTAATAAGTCAGTTGCAAATGAATGTCTTATTTGATGTGGAGTTGCTTTGATACCTATTTTTTGGAATGCCATCTCTAGTTTGTATTGTAATTGTCTTTTTGTTAGAGCTTTATTCTTTTTTTCAAATAGATATATATCTGGTTTATAAAATTTCAAATAGTGTGCAATAGCCTCTTTTATAGTATCATTTGATGGTATTTGCCTTTGTTTATTACCTTTTCCTAATACTTTAATATAATTTTTATCTATATTTTCTAGTTTTAAAGTTGATAATTCAGATATCCTAATACCAAATGAATAAATCAAAAGTATTATGAGTTTTGATTCTTCATCTATTTCATTATTTTCCAAGGATTCAAATATATTGTTTGTATTGATAGGTTTTGGTAATGTTTGATTTGATTTTATACTAGTATCACCTATGATTTTACTTTTTATATTTTTTGATTCTAAAAACTGTATAAAACTTCTTATACTAGACAATTTTTTATTTATTGTTTTGCTATTTTGTGATGCAATTTGTATTCTATATTTTGTGATATCAAAGATTGTTAGTTTATCTTCATCATATATTTCACTTATCTCAATCATTTTTGAAATAGGTGTTTTATATGTTTTAGCTGTAAGGTTTGAATAGTTTTTTATGTTGATTAAATAGTTAATAAACTGATCAAGATAATTAAAAAATCTATTTTTCATAGTATTTGCTTACTTTTGTAGTTGATTTTCCATTAGTTTATCATGGATTAATTTTTTTGCTTCATCTATACTTAAATTATTTATATCAAAAGCCTCACCAACATAAAAATCAATTGTACCAAATGGTTTAGGGACAATAAACTTATCCCATGATTTAAACTGCCAGTATTTTGATGGTACTGAAGAAAATGGCATAATTTTTGAATTTGTTTTTTGTGAAAGTAAAACTATACCATCAGCTACATTATATATAGGACCTTTTGGTCCATCTGGTGTTATAGCTACATCTATACCTTTTTTAATAGCTTTTATAGCACCTATTAATGCTTTGGCACCACCTCTTGTAGATGAGCCACTAAGTGCACCAACACCTAAGTGATCAACAACTTTTCTTATAGTTTCTCCATCTCTATGCTCGCTTACTATTACTTTTATTTTACCATTTGGTTTAAAAGCACGATAGTTGTGAGGTTGCATGATTAGATCTCCATGCCACATAGCAACAATAATATTTTCAGATGGGATAAAATCTGGATAGTGATATCTTTTTTTATTTGTAAGGTATATAAACCTTACAAAAAGTTGTAAAAAATATGGTAAAAGTTTCACTTGAATATATCTTAAAAACCTCTTTTTTAAAGTTTTCATATTTTATTTTTTTCTTTCAAGCTATACCACTTCACCTTTTAGTGAAGTACGATTTACTTTGGTTATTTTTACATCTACTATTTTACCTAGTAGCTCTTCACTACCTTTGGTAAATACTTGAATATAGTTGTCACTAAATCCAAAAACTTCACCATTTGGTTTTAGCTCTTCAAATAAAACTTTTAGAGTTTTTCCATCATATTTGCTCATAGCTTCATCTTGATGAGTTTTGTGTAAGTTTATAACTTGCTCTAGTCTACTACTAGCTATCTCATTTGGTACTTGATTTGGCATATTTTGAGCTACTGTTAATGGTCGTGGTGAGTATTTGAAATTAAATATAGCATCAAACTTTACTTTTTCAATAACATCTAAAGTATCTTTAAATTCATCATCCGTTTCACCAGGAAAACCAACAATAATATCAGTACTGATTCTTACATCTGGTACCAAATCTTTGATCTTCTGACATCTGTTTAAAAACCACTCTTTTGTGTATCCTCTTTTCATCTGTTTTAAAACATTTGTATTTCCAGATTGAAGTGGTACATGAATCTGCTTAGATATTTTAGGATTTGATGCAAACTCTAAAATAAACTCATCATCCATATGCAAAGGGTGTGGTGAGGTAAATCTAATTCTTTCTAAACCATCTATTAAACTTATCTCTTGCAATAGCTTTGTAAATGTAGTTTTTTCTCTACCATCACTAAAACAAGTTCCATAGTTATTTACATTTTGACCTAATAAAAATACCTCTTTTGCACCATTTGATACTGCTTTTTTTATCTCATTTATGATTATCTCATTTGGGATACTTATCTCTTCACCTCTTGTAGCGGGTACTATACAAAAAGTACAGCTTTTATCACAACCAAGAGAGATATTTACACTACATTTATAGATGTTTTTTGTATAATCTGCAAAATCATAGCTTGTTTCATCATTGTTGATATCTATCTCTACAGTTTTTGGGTTTTGTACTGCAAATGATATTTTTGATACATTTCTAGCTCCAACTACGAAGTCTACATATGGTGCTCGTTTTATGATATCAGAGCCAAGATGACTAGCAGTACAACCACAAACACCAATTTTTGCATTCTCTTTTTTCTTTTTATTAAAAGTACCAAGTTCAGAAAATAGTTTTGCCACAGGCTTTTCTCTAACTGAACATGTATTTATAATAATAAGATCAGCATCTTCTAATATCTCTGTTGTTTCATATGAATTGTATTTATTTAGTTCTGCTATGATATGTTCTGTATCTCGAACATTCATAGCACAACCTAGAGTTTCAATAAAAAGTTTTTTCATCATTATCTAATTATATTTTATAAAGCGTGAATTTCATAAGTATATTCATCATCAGCCAAACCATACTTCACTTCTCTAAAGTGTACTGTATATCCAGCTTCTTCAAAAGTATCAACTAAAGCCATCATATCTTTGTGAGAGTTTTCTCTATCAAAATAAAAAATCTCATCCTCTTTTTCTGATAATATCTCTAATAACTTATCTACACTTGCTTTTTTTGGTTTTTGATCAATCTCTTTTCTTGCTAATAAAATATCCATTTAATATTTTCCTTTTGTTTATATAGTCATTTAGTATATCCATTTTTTCATAAAAATATGTTAAAATGAATTAAAACAATAGAGCAGGTATTAAATAATGGTAGCAAATATATATTTCGGAACTCAAGAAGAATCAAGAGATAAACTAGAAAACATAATAAATCCATATTCAAAAAAGGTGGTTTCAAAATATCCACTATGTACAAAAG
>JAYEJC010000073.1:0-1738 GCA_034660335.1 Campylobacterota bacterium | reverse complement strand
TTACCTCTTGACAACCAACCATCTCCCAGCCTTTAAAAACTACAACTATTTTTATAAATTTATCACCTAAGTTATATTGATTTAGTTGTTTTTTTGCCTCTTTTATTTTATCTTCTAAAAGCTTTTGGGAATACTCACCTCTTTTTATATATTTTAGCTCAATTATAGCACCATATGGCACTTCACCTTTTACAGGCTCTAATAATATATCGATATAACCTTTGTTTTGTTCCACTTCTGATTTTATTTTTAGTTGATAAAAGTTATTAAGATTAAGATATGATAAAATAAAAGCTTTTATGAAATTTTCACCATCTATGAAGTCTCTAATAGATGAGCTTTCTTTTATAACTTTAGCTATATAATGAAAAACACTTAAATCTTTACTTATTGCAAGTTGTGCTAGTTTTTCATCAAGCTTTTCTGTACTCATTTTATAATCATCAAACTCTTTATAAGCATAGTGGATAAACTCTGAAAGTAACTTTTTAATTGTTTGGTTTGGAGTTTTTAGGTTTAGTTGAAATAGTTTTTTTTCAATTGTCATAAAGCCTAAACTAAACATAAATGATTTAAAATTATCTTCATTAGTTAGTTCAAAAGCAGAAAAGTTATCTTTTATTTTAGTAGTGGTTACATTATTACCTAAGATTAGATTATTAAGCATCTCAAAATTACCATTGAGTTTTTTATTTGTATATACTAAATATTTTAATTTTGTATAATCTGTTCTTACATTTACATCTATTAAATCATCAGGTTCACAATCTTTTCTAATTAAACTATCAAAATAGTACAAAATCATATCAGAGTTGTATATAGTGTGATTTATATCTTTATGAAATCTATAAGAGTTATAATACTCATCACATCTACTAATTATACTATCTTTTTTATCATCTAAATCATAATCTTTTATCATTTGATTTAGTTCATCTTTTGTAACACCTACCATATCATTATAAGATTTATCAAGAGATATATTTTTACCTATATTACTTCCACTTGTAACATCATACAAAGCCAAAGGTGATACACCTGTAAAAAACATCTTTTTAACAGCTCCCTCTGTTCCTACTTTTAACATTGTGAAAAACTCTTTATAAATAGCACTTTTAGAAGTAACTATATTTTTATATGCATCCATATCACTAACTAAAAGTTTGGTTACAAAGTTATCATACTCATCTATTAATATATACATAGGTAAGTTTTGTTGGGAACAATAATCAAAAATAGTCTCTAGTTTATCAATTGGATTAATATTTGATAATATCTCTATATCGTACTTTTTACAAAAATTATCTATTTTTAGTGATATATGATTTCTAAAACTACTCTCATAATCAGTGGTATCAACAGCACTAAAATTAAACCTCATAATATAAAAACTACTTTTTAATGGTGTTGGGTTTTTATAAATATAGGTAGTTTTAAAAATAGACTCATATTGGTCTTTATAAAATACATCATAATAAGCCTCAAGCATAGCAATAGTCAAACTTTTTCCAAATCTTCTAGGTCTTAAAAAGTATAAAAAACTTGCCTCATCTTCTATTGTTTGAAGAAACTTAGTTTTATCAATATAATAAAAATCTTCTTGCATCACTCTTTTAAAATCACTTAGTCCGTATGGGAGTTTTTTTGGTTTCATAATTTATTAGCCTTATTTTTAGGTCTTTTATCTATTTGTAATAGTAGCATATATTGACTAAAGGGTGTATCTAAGACTACTATT
>JAYEJC010000072.1:0-8043 GCA_034660335.1 Campylobacterota bacterium | reverse complement strand
GAATTTTTGAGTAACTATTGATTGGTAGATAAAATAATATTAATATTATTTTATCTATTATTTAAAGATATGTTTTATTATTTATTTGTTCTGTTATTAAACTCAGTAATCCCACTAATACCAAATCTTCTTGCTAGCTCTTGTTTGATTCTATCTGGTGAGATGTTTTTACTTGCAAGGGCAACCAAACAGTGGTACATCAAATCTGCACCTTCATATATCATCTCATCTGTGTCATCATCTTTGACTGCAAAGGTAAACTCTCCAGCTTCCTCTACTATTTTTTTTAGCATTGAGTTTTGTTTTCCATTTAGAAGTTTTGAGGTGTATGATTTTGTTGGGTCATCATTTTTTCTCTCTTGTATAGTGTGATAAAGAGTATCTACTACACCATAAGCAGCAGCTGTATCTACTTCTACTTCACTATTTATATCACCTGTTTTAAGATCGGTGAAAAAGCAGCTTTTTCTTCCTGTATGACAAGCTACACCTTTTTGGTTTACTTTTAAAAGTAGAGTGTCATTATCACAATCCATCATAATAGAGACTATCTCTTGAGTATGGTTTGAGCTTTCCCCTTTTTTCCAGATTCTTTGTTTACTTCTACTAAAATAGTGTGCGTAGTTTGTACTAAGTGTTAGCTCTACAGCTTCTTTGTTCATATAAGCTAGCATTAACACTTCATTTGTAGTATCGTCTTGTGTGATTACGGGTATCATTCCATCTTGTTTTTCGAAGTCTATTTTATCTACTATATTCATTGTATCCCTTTTTTATTATTAAAATTTTTGTTTTAGTTCTATATGAAATCCATCTATATTTTGCTGATCATCAAAAAAAAGTTTTGGACTTATATCTAGCTCTTCATTATTTAAAAATTGTGTATTATTGATATCATTTACAGGTATCTCTTGATAATTAATTGTTGGAGTAGGTATTATGAAAGTACTTTTTTGTATTTGAAGTTTTTGTCTTGTTAAGTTCTCTTCTAGGCTTATTATTTTTTGTGTTAGTTCTTCTATTTTGATAGCTTGTTTTTCTATTTTATTTGCTTGGTAGTTATTTTCTTTTTGATATATTTTTAGTTCATTATCTAATTTTTGGTTTGTTTTATCTTGTTTTGTATTTATTGATATTAGGTCATTTGTTATGTTTTTGTAGTCTATTAGTTGTAGGTATATTAGAGCCAAAGCTAATAATAGTGTGAATATTAATATATATTTTATTTTTTGCATATTATAAAAAAATAAAAAGGGCAAAAGCCTCTTTTTATTTGTGGATAGCTGTATCTCTAGATCTATCTTTTGTATCTACCCAGATATTTGGAGTAGAACCACCAGGTGTTAAGAATATCTTAGCATCTTTATTTTCTCTAAGTGCATCATTAAACTTACCTTGCACCTGAATTTGTTGCATTTGAAGTAGTTTAGCAGTTAAAGATTCTGCTACAAGTTTATTTGCTTTTGCTTGTGCATCAGCTTCGATTGTAACTGCATCTGCTCTACCTTGTGCTTCAATTCTATTTTTGTCAGCCTCACCTTGAGCTAGTGCAGCTTTCTTTTGAGCTTCTTGTTTCGCTCTTAGAACTTCATATTTTACTCTTTCAGATTCTTGATTTGCAACTTGTACTTTTTCAATTTGATCTTTAATCTTTTGAGGAAGTACTATCTCTCTTAATTGTACAGATTCGATAGATACAGGTTTTCCTTCAAGAGCTTCAATCTCTTTTCTAATACCATTTTCAATTTGTGTAGCAATTGCATTTCTTTGCATTGGTAAAGCTTCTGCGTTAAATCCACCTACTACATTTCTTACTATATTTCTTACTACTGGATTTACGATTTTATCTTCCCACGACATACCCCAAGTAGCGATAGTTGATGGTGCTCCTGATGGTAAAAGTTTGTATTGAACAGTAAGTTCAATAGATACAGGCAAGCCTCTGGCATCAAGAATATTGATAGCTGGATTTATTTTGATACCGCTTCCCATTCCACTCATATCTTCTATTGATTTGTAGTTGATAAGTCTTACTTTTGTATCAACAGTGATAACTTTTTGAATCACTGGTATAAAAAGATGAAAACCAGGTTGTAATGGCTCTGTTTCATATTTACCTGTTGTGATTTTGATACCAACTTCACCAGAGTTGATAATAACATATGGTTTTGTCATAAAAAGACCAATAACTATTAGAATGATAAGATATATCATTCCAGATTGTTTATTGAAGTTTTTAAATAATTCTGGTGCTTCAAATGGTGGTTGGTAGTTTCCTCCACCTCCATTGTTGTTTCCACTGTTTTTGTTATTGTTAGAACTATTATTAGTTCCTTTGTTTTGTTGCTGTCTATTTTTGAAATAGTCGTTATCTATTGGCATTTTTAGATTCCCTTTTGGTTTTTTAATTGTGCAATGTTATTTAAATGTACTTTACTTTATCTTAAATTTATCATTTAATTAATATAAGTTAAATGCTTTATATATTTTTCATTTTTTCCAGCTACTACATCAAAATATGCTGTTTGAAGTTTTTCTGTGATTGGTCCACGACTTCCACATCCTATTTTTCTAGCATCTACATCTCTTATTGGTGTAACTTCTGCTGCTGTTCCTGTTAGGAAACACTCATCACAGATATATACCTCTTCTCTAGTTATTTTTCTTCTTTCTACTTTTATACCCATATCAAGAGCTAGGTCGATTATTGTACTTTGTGTGATTGATTTAAGAGCATTATCACTAGGTGGTGTTACTAAAACACCATCTTCAACCATAAAAAAAGCAGCTCCACTAGCTTCTGCTATATATCCTTGATCATCTCTTAGAAGTGCTTCATCATATCCAGCTTCTACTGCTTCGTATTTTGCCATTTGTGAGTTTAGGTAGTTTGCTACTGCTTTTGCTTTTCCCATACCTGAAGTGTTTCCACCTCTTGTCATAGATGCGATTTTTAATCTAATACCATTTTTTAGACCCTCTTCACCTAGGTATGCTCCCCATTTCCATGCACTTATACTTACATTAACTGGGCAATCTTTATGATAAAGTCCCATAACACCATATCCTAAATATACAAGTGGTCGTATATATGCACCCTCAAATAGTTCATTTTCTTGCAAAAGATTTATTTGAGCGGCGTTTAACTCTTCAACTGTATATGGTACATCCATTAGTGTCATTTTTGCTGAGTTTATTAGTCTTTGTGTATGCTCTTGTAGTTTAAAAATAGCACACCTACCATCTTCTGTTTTATAAGCTTTTGTCCCCTCAATTGCACCATTTCCATAGTGTAGTGTATGAGTAAGAACATGAACAGTAGCTTCATCCCAAGGTTTGAGTTCACCATTCATCCATATATATTTTGCTTTATCCATTTGTCTATCCTCTTGATTTGATATAAATTTCAATTTTATCAGAGATTTTATCTAAAAATATATTAAAAACGATATAATTACTTATGAATAACACACTAACAATAGAAGATGTAGAGGATATACTCTACAATAGAATCAAAGATGACCAATACCAAACACTCAAAAGTATACCACAGCCAGAGACTTTTAAAGATATGCAAAAAGCTACAAATAGAATAGTGCAAGCGATTCAAAATGAAGAAACAATAAATCTAGTGGGGGATTACGATGTTGATGGTATATCATCTACTACTATTATGGTGGAGTTTTTTACAGCTTTAGGGGTAGATATAAACTATATCATCCCAAATAGATTTGAACATGGATATGGACTAAGTCCAAAAATCTTAGAGCAAATATTTGATGGATTGATAATAACTGTAGACAATGGTATCTCTGCATACGAAGCAGCTGATATTTGTAAGAGTAGGGGGCTTGACTTAATTATCACAGATCATCATACTGTTGGTGAAAAACTCCCTTTTGCTTATGCTATTATCAATCCAAAGCAATCAGATTGTACCTTTGCTTTTAGTGATATATGTGGTGCTCAAGTAGCTTGGTATCTTTGTGCAAGTTTAAAAAAAGCTTTAAATTTTGACTACAATCTTATGCAGCTTTTTGATATATTGGCTTTGGCTATAGTAGCAGATATTATGCCAATGGTAAGCTTGAATAAAACTATGGTAAAAGCAGGGCTAAAAGCTCTACAAACATCTCAAAGACCTTGTATAGTAGCTATACGAAAACGATATGGATTGTTAAATATCACAGAAGAGGATATAGGGTTTAAAATTGCACCTTTGATAAATTGTGCAGGGCGTATGGCTGATCCTATTATTGCTTTGGAGTTTTTACTCTCTTTTGATGAGTTTGAAGCAAACTCTCAACTTGATTATTTAGTTGAACTAAACGAACAAAGAAAACAAGAACAACTCAAAATCTTCCAAGAAGCAAAACTTCAAGTAGATGAATCAGATGAAGTAGTAGTAGTTTCAAGCCAAAATTGGAATGAGGGTATCATAGGTATAGTAGCTTCAAAACTTTGTGAAAAGTACAAAAAACCAGCATTTGTATTTTCTATAAATAAAGATATAGCAAAAGCAAGTAGCAGAAGTACTTCAAAAGTCAATCTTTATAATCTTATAGAGAGTTGTAGTGAAGTTTTAAATGGTTTTGGTGGTCATAAACAAGCAGCAGGGATGAGTATAGATAGCTCAAAACTTGAGATATTTAAAAATATGTTAAACCAATCAATAAAAACTTTACCAATTGAAAATGATATTGACAAAAATGAAACAATGGGTGTTTTTTGTTTGGATAATGTAAATGAAACTGTTTATAATACTATAGAATCTTATAGACCATTTGGTCAAGAAAATCCCTATCCAATATTTACTTTTAGGGATATGAAAGTTTTAGCCTTAAGTAAAATGGGAAAAAATAAAGAGTTTACGAAACTAATAGTCTCAAATAGTAGAAACAATGTAGAAGTGGTGATATTTGTAGATTTTGAAGGGGTAAATATAGATGATACGATAAACTTCACAGCAACTATATCCAAAAATGAATTTAGAGGTGAAGTGAAGTTTAATCTTATGTTTAAAGAGTTATTAACTGTTAATTAATGTGATTTTCAATGTACTTTAAATATTGTTCTATATCATCTAATTTTTTTAAAACATCTTCACATATTACTAAATAATCAATTTTTTCATAATCATGAGCTAAAAAATTTCTAAATGAAGCTATTTTAGCAAAATCATAAGCAAACTCTTTTGGTAAAATATTATTTTCGCCTAATGTGTCTATAGCTTCATAATAACTTTGTGGAGTATTTAAAGATTTATATTTTATAATCATCTCTGCAAGTGTTATTGAACCATCACTTACTAAATATAGATAATGCAATAACGCACCTTCATACATAGGATCTGATAAAAATCTTTTTTTACAATCAAGTTTATATTCGTTTAATAGTGATAGATAATACCTAAGTTTTGTTATTTTTTTATCAATTTTATGCAGCATCAATATATCTCCTAAAAGCTTTAAAGTCTAAAATATTATGCCAAGCTTTTATTTCAAAATCAAATCTATCTATATTATCTTTGACTATAACTCCATATTTTAAAATATTTTCTTGTAGATATATGTTTTTTGTATCATTTAACACAACTAAATCTACATCTATTTTTAATAGTTTTGAAAGTTCATAAATAATTTGTAGTTTACTATCTAAATTATTATTCTCTAAATACAATGCAATATCAAGATCACTTTTTTTTGTAAAAGTATCATCTGCATACGAACCAAAAATATAGCCGTATTTTATATTTTGTATTGATGAAAGTTTTTTATTAACTAAGTTAATTATATCCATATTTTTACTTTACAATACCATTGGTTGATATATTTGTGGTTGATTGTTTTGTTTATTGTTTGTTTTATTGCTTTTGTTTAGTTCAAGTATCTCTTGTGTTAGATCTGTTTTGTAGTTTGATGAAGCTAATACATGACCATCTCTTATGTTTATTAGTTTTAAAAACAATAACATTTGTGTTTTTGTAAAAGTATATGTACCTACTACTGCATATCTTGATTCTATCACTTTATTGTTTATGTTTTTTGCATCTCGTGTGAGTATTTTAAAACCCTCTTTCCCAAAACGAAACTGCTTTGATAGCTCAACTTCTCTTATTGTGTAGCTGTATTTTGATACTAGTTGATCTTTTAACATATCTGATAATACAAAGCTAAGTTTTGTATCACTTTTTAGTGTTGTGCTTTCTGCAAAGTTTGATACTAGTAGTACTTCATCTTTTTTGATATGTGGAAAAATTTGATTTGATGCTTTTGATAATAGCTCTGATACTATATCTTCATAATCAGTAGTTTGAAACTCAAACTGATTTGAAAATTGAGGATAACTACAAGCAGAAAAAAACAATACACTTAAAATCAGTATAAATTTATTAAAAATATTCATAAAAACTCCATATTTAAATATTGGTTATGATACTAACTAATAATTCTTTAAAAATAGGTTATTGAGTTGTTTTTTAAACATTATCTTTTACATTTCTTAAGTGTAGATTAGCACTAATCCATACTTAAGAAATGTATATAAAATAGTCGATAAATCCCTTAAAATAGCCTTTTTTTACCCTTATATTTAAGCTTTGTATAATATTTGTTAAAATATAATATCCTTAATAGTTATACAAAAAAAGGTTATTATTTTGAATATTTTTTTTAGATTTGTTTTTATTTTATCATTATTTTTATTTAATGGCTGCGATAGTGGTGGCGGTGTTGTTGGAGATTATATCGATGATAAAAGAGATGATGGAAATGATAATAACCAAGAACAAACTATTACTACTGAATATACAGATGTGATAGTAGAAAAAGCTGCTGTATATGACTCAGTAGTAGAAGATAGTGCTGGAAATATTGCATATCAACTAGGTGATAGTAGTACATATAGATTTAGTGTAGTTCCTACATACCCTATCACTGCTACTGGTGGATATATGGATATCAACAACGATAAAGTGATCAACTCATATGATGCTATTTTGGATATCAATCTTAGTTCATACACAAATAACTTAACAACAGTATCTACATACTTAGCTTCTATAGATGACACTTCAAATAGAGAAGATGCACTTACTACGCTTGCTGGTTTGTTTGAGACTACTACTAATGAGTTATTAAAAACACCATTTACTACAACAGATGAAAATGCAATAAAGGCTTTTGCGGCACTATATGTTGCAATTAAAGAGAACAATAAAGAAGCAAATGCAACAATTGATCAAATCACTACATCAAAAATAGCAGTGACAAATGCAATCACGCTAGATGGGAATGAAACTCTAGAAGATATAGCTGTCAAATATGAGGAACAAATAGTAAAAGATACAACAAATACAATATCTGATGATATTGGTTTGCCAAATATTGAAACTAGTGAAGATAGTATTGTGATACTACAAGGTAATCAAATCTCGATGGATATAAATATCACAGATAACAATAGTACAAAAACTATAGTTAATTCATTTGATACTGATGTTGCTGTAGCATCTGCTACAGATAACGCTTTGTTGATTCAAGCTATTGGTGAGGGCTCAACATATATTATACTTACTGCTATAGATGATAGTAATCATATAGCATCAAAAAGTATATATGTAACAGTAACGACAGATTCAAATAGTACAAACAATGAAAAACCAAGTTTAACTCTATCTCCAAGTAGTGACTTTGATGTAGATTTAAATCAAACAATCACTTTATTGATAACAGCAACAGACACAGATGGTACAATCTCATTGTTAAATGTGATACCAAATTTTAATAATGACTATGCGGCTATATCGGTATCAAAATCAGGTATTGGTACAAGTGAAGCAAACGCTGTAGTAGAGATAACAGGTGTATCGATAGGCAACTTTGATATCCATGCTACTACACTAGATAGTGGTGGAGAGACTACAACAGCACAACTAAATATAAATATAATAGATACAAGCGAACCAGTAGTAGATACAAATACAACACAAGATGCTATATATGATGCTCAAGCTTGTGTGGTATCAAATGGTTATACGATGAT
>JAYEJC010000071.1:0-8048 GCA_034660335.1 Campylobacterota bacterium | reverse complement strand
AGTGAAACATCCATTGTATTAGATAGTTTCCAAGATAATATTTTTTTAGTGTTCCAATCAATTATTGCTGCTAAATATACATATCCTTTTTCAAGTTTAATGTATGTGATATCTGTTGACCATACCTTATTTGGGGTATCAATTATTACCTGCTTTTTATCATTTTTAAATTGTTTTAAAAGGTATGGATATTTATCATGCTCTTTATTTGGTATAGTTGTCTTTTTTGTAGGATACAAGGCTTTTATACCAAGATATGCATATATAGTTTTAATGAGCTTTCTACCCACATTAAAGCCCTCATTTTCTAAAGCTGTTAGCATCCTTCTAGTTCCATAATATGGAAACTCTGAGTATATATCATTAACTAAGTTTAATAGTTTTATATCTTCATCACTACTAAACTTTTTTACAGGTTCATAATACAAAGTTGACTTTGAAATATTAAGTGCTTTGCACTGTTTGTTTAGTGATAATTTATGCTTGGTGTCAACAAAAGATTTTCGACCTTTAAATGAGACCAAGCTTACGAGCTTTCCCTCTAAAAAATCTCTTTCAAGTGTTAACTCACCAACTTTTTTTGCCATACTATCTTTATCTTTTTGTAAAGTTTCAATTTCACTTTTATACTCTTTTACAACAGTACTTTTATCAAATGCAAGAGACATATTCTCTAAAAACTGTTTCTTCCAATTTTGAAGATTCTTTGGTAAAATTTCATATTCACTTGCTATCTCATTGAGAGTTTTTTCTCCTTCTAAAACTTTTAAAACTAATTTTGCTTTAAAATCTGCACTATATACTTTTCTTTTTGTACTCATAATTATTTATCCCTATCTTTTACTTATTTTATATTTTATTCTAACTTTTGGAATAAGAATATTAAACTAAGTGGTTTGTTTTTGTAGGGACATTATAATTGCTATTGTACCATAAATATAATACAATATTTAAATTGGCGAACTGAATAGATTGGAAATTTTGCTGTTTTTTTTGATAACGGACTTTTTAAGGACTTAGTTTAATATATTGGTTTTGTTTTGATTGTTAAAAAATGTTTATGAATTCTATGGTTGTAGGGATTTTGAAGTGGCTCCGGCACCTGGGATCGAACCAGGGACCAAATGATTAACAGTCATCTACTCTACCGCTGAGCTATGCCGGAATTTATTAAAAAAAGTGTTATACTTTTTAAGTGGCAGAATTATAGTCTAGTAAAGCTTAAAAAGATATAAAGAGAAGAGTAAATATGACCATATAACATCATATTTATTTTAAATATAGTTGATGTAGCACATCAACTACTCAAAATAACTCAAAAGAAATAATAGTAGATACTATGATATAGGACTCAATAAGCATACGATATTATTTGGCTGAGTAATTTAAAATATACTAAATACCCTATAAAATATAATTAGAATTTAATTTGTATTTGATAAATAAAGATAATTGTTGTATAATAACAGATATATAAATACTTTATATAAAGGCTTTATAGTGTATTTAAGAATAAAACAAAAAGGACTGATATGGAATGTGAAATGCCACAAATAAATAGTAATAAAGATGAAATAAAAAAGATATTTGAAGAAACAAAAACAATAGCAATCATAGGTTGTTCACCAAATCCAATAAAAGATAGCAATAAAGTTGCAGTTTATTTAAAAAATGTAGGATACAAAATAATACCTGTATATCCAAAAGAGGATGAGATACTTGGAGAAAAAGTATATAGAAGCTTGTCTGATATACCTACTGATATAAAAGTTGATATGGTAGATATATTTAGAAAGCCTGAGGTTATAGCTTCTATAGTTGATGAAGCCATACAAAGAGGTGATGTTGATTGTATTTGGACACAACTTGGTCTTGTTCATAATAAAGCAGCACAAAAAGCAAAAGAAAATGGAATGAAAGTGGTACAAAGTCACTGTTCAAAAGTGGAACATAGCCATATTTTTTAAGTAGATGTAGTATTAATACTACATTTTCTATTTTCTAAATTATAATATTATCTTCTAAAACTACTTGGTCTCTTCCATTGTTTTTTGCTTGATACAGATAACTATCCGCTTGAGTAATAGCATCAAAATGGTTTTGGTATCTATTTCTATACGATACACCAGCACTAAATTTAACTTTTATATCATTTGATTTGTATTTAAACTCACTTTTATAGATAAGATTTTTGACTCTTGTGATATATTTAGATATCTCATTTTCTGTTGTGTAGTTTAGTAAAACGATAAACTCTTCACCACCCCATCTACATATAATATCCTCTTGACGGGTCAAACCTTTTAAAATACCTGCAAATGTTCTAAGTACAGCATCTCCACAATCATGACCATAAGTGTCATTTATTTTTTTAAAATAATCAATATCATAAAATACAATTGCGTAATTTGATTGAAATAGAGTATATTTTTGTTCAATTTTGATAATCTCTTTATCAAATGACCTTCTATTTAATACATTTGTTAAAAAATCCAAGCTATTTTCCTCTTTTATGCTATTGAGCTCTTGTTGGAGTTTTGTAATTGTATTTTCTAGTTTTTTTAAGTCCTCTTTTCCATGACTAATCTCTGCTTTGTACTTTTCAATTGAGTTTTCTATTGTATATGCTGATTCTATAAGTTTTGATTGTAAAAAGCTTAGTTCTCTAGTAGACGCATCTGATATATTTAACTCTTCTAATTCATTTTTGATTTTATGTATATCTTCTGTAGAGTTTGAGCTTGTTGGGAGTGTTTTATCAAAATATTTTCCCATAAGCGATGTTATTTTAATAATATCATCTGTTTTATTTTTTAGAACTGTTCTATCGTTTGCTATTCTTTTATTTGTTAATTTTTTTAGATTCGAGATAGAGTCTCTTTGTATCACTCTTGTTGGTTTTTCTAATAGATATTTAATAAAATCTTTAAGTTCATCATTTATCTCATGATTAACAGATGGGGCTAATATCTCATGAAATGACTTAATAAGTTTTTTTAAACCATTTTTTTTAGTATTGCATCGTTTTTTAAAATATTTTGATAGCTTTAGAGGTGTATCTATATTTTGTTTATCCAAATCATCAATAGTTGATACCAAAGTTAAAAAATCTTGACACTCCTTGATATTTGTATCAAATAGTCTTGATATCTCACAAAACTGTTTGAAATAGTTGTTTGGAGTGACCTCAATATTTTTTCTTTTTAACTCTGTTATTGTCTCTTTGATAATATCTTTTATATTTTTCATATCTTTATATATAGTATCTATATACCTTCTGCTATCATAGCATCCGCTACTCTTTTAAATCCTGCAATATTTGCACCATCTACATAATTTCCTGCTACCCCATAGTCTTCAGCAGTAAGATGTACTCTTTTACAGATGCTTCTCATTGTTTTTTCCAGCATAGAATCTACATCTTCATATGTCCACTTTGCCATTGAAGCATTTTGACTCATCTCAAATTCACTCACAGCAACTCCACCTGCATTTGCAGCTTTAGCTGGTGCGAATAGTATTTTATTTTCTTGAAATACTTTGATAGCTTCTGGAGTAGATGGCATATTTGCACCTTCACTTACAGATACACATCCATTTTCAATTAATTTTAATGCATCTGTTTGTGTTAGTTCGTTTTGTGTTGCACATGGAAATGCACACTCACAAGGTATATGCCAAGCTTGATGACCACCCTCTGGATAATCTTCAACTTTTGTATAAATAGCATCTGAATGATCAGTACAATATACAGCCAAAGACTCTCTTTTGTTTAGTTTTATATCTCTTAATGCCTCAAGATCTATACCTCGTGGGTCATAAACTGTACCTTTGCTATCACTACAAGTAACAGGTTTTGCACCTAGTTTATATAACTTTTCTATAGTATGAATAGCGACATTACCAGCACCAGAAACAGCACAAATTCTATTTTCAAATCCTTTTAAATTTGCAAATTTTAACATCTCATCTGTAAAATATACACAGCCATATCCAGTAGCTTCTGGTCTCATCAAACTTCCACCAAACATAAATGGCTTACCTGTTAAAACACCTTCGTAAGATGATGTTATTTTTTTATATTCACCAAATAAATAACCAATCTCTCTAGCACCAACACCAATATCTCCAGCAGGCACATCAACTCTTGGTCCGATATGTTTGTGTAATTCTGTCATAAATGCAGAACAAAACTTCATAACTTCAAAATCAGATTTACCTTTAGGATCAAAGTCACTTCCACCTTTTCCACCACCTATTGATAGTCCTGTAAGTGAGTTTTTGAAGATTTGTTCAAATCCTAAAAATTTTAAAATACCATTATTTACACTAGGGTGAAATCTCAAGCCACCTTTGTATGGTCCAAGAGCATTATTAAATTGTACTCTATAGCCTGTGTTTACTTGTATTTTTTGATTGTCATCCATCCATACAACTTTGAATTTAAATTCTCTATCAGGTGTAGTTAGTCTATCAATAATAGCATGTCTTTCATATATAGGATCACTATCTAAAATAGGTTTTAAGCTTTCCAAAACCTCCTCAACTGCTTGAAAAAATGTATTGTCCGTTAGGCAGTTACTTCTTCTGATTTTTTCTATTGTTTCATCTGATATATTCATTATTATAGTCTCCTTAGATTTATTAAGCGTGCATTATATCTAAAAGTTGATTATCAAAACTTTATCATTTGTAACTAATGTTATGAATATTACAAAGTAGTTTATTATTTTATTAAATTTATAAGTTCAACGCAAATAAAGGGAAATAATGTCAAACTTTAAAATTAAATATTTAGGATAAATATAATGATAAGTAAACTTATAAAAGGTAACAAAAAATTCAAAGATGCTCATTTTCCAAAACTAGAGTGTACTTTTGATGATTTAGTAGAAAATGGACAAAAACCACAGATTTTATTTATTGGGTGTAGTGATAGTAGGGTTGTACCTGATTTAATCGTGGATAGTGAGCCTGGGGATATGTTTATTTTAAGAAATATTGGGAATTTTGTACCACCTTATAAAAATGATACAGATTTTCATGGGAGTAGTGCTGCTATTGAATATGCTGTTAGTGTACTTGAGGTAAAAGATATTATTATATGTGGACATTCACATTGTGGTGCATGTGCTGCACTTTACAAAGACTTAAGTGATGAGCCACATTTAGTACATGTAAACAAATGGCTAGAATTAGGTAAAAAAGCAAAAGAGTATACACTATTAGCTGTTGATGATAAAAACAACAAAGAGAAGATTTTAAGAACTACTGAAAAAATATCTATAAAACATCAGTTAGAAAATTTACTCACTTATCCTGAGGTCTATAGACGAGTCAAAGATGGTCTTTTGGATATACATGGGTGGTACTATAAAATAGAAGATGGTTCTATTGAGTATTATGATGGTGAAAGTTATAGTTTTAAAAATTTAGGTGAGTAGATAAAAATATTAAAAATTAAGGGGTAATTTGTCTGATATTATTTTAACAACATTAAATGGAAGATATGCACATAGTGCAATAGGGCTTAGATATTTGTATGCAAATCTAAAAGAGTTGCAAGACAAAACACAGATACAAGAATATGTAATAAATGAAAAAATACAAGATATTGCAGAAAAAATCTTATTAGAAAATCCAAAAATTGTAGGTATAGGTGTATATATTTGGAATGCTTTGGATGTATCTCATTTGATTCAAACTATAAAAAAAGTAAGTCCACAAACAAAAATCATATTAGGTGGTCCAGAGGTTAGCTATATGCCATTTCGTGTTGATATGAAATATGCTGATTATATTATACAAGGTGAGGGTGAAGAGCAGTTTTATAAACTTTGTAAAAATATACTAAATAATAATAAAATAGATCAAAAAGTATTTCCACCAATTGAGTTAAATATTGATGATATTGAATTGCCATACAAATACTATAATGAAAATGATATAAAAAACAGATACATATATGTAGAAGCATCTAGGGGATGCCCTTATAGTTGTGAATTTTGTTTATCATCTATAGATAAAAAGGTTAGAAATTTTAATATTGATAAGATATTAGAAGAGTTTGAAATATTGTGGAATAAGGGTGTTAGAGATTTTAAATTTATAGATAGGACATTTAATTTAAATATAAAAACAGCTACTAAATTATTGGATTTCTTTTTAGAAAGAGATGAGCCTTTTAGTACACATTTTGAGGTGATTCCTGATAATTTTCCTATTGCATTAAGAGATAAAATCAAACAATTTCCACCAGCATCATTACAGCTAGAGGTTGGTATTCAAACTTTAAAAAAAGATATAGCAAAAAATATTCATAGAAATCTAAATATAGAAAAAATAAAAGAGAATTTGAGTTTTTTAGAGCAAGAGACTTCGGCTCATATACATCTTGATTTGATTATAGGTTTGCCTGGGGAGAGTGTTGAATCTTTTGGTGAGAATTTGGATTATCTTTGTAGTTTAAGTAGTAGTGAGGTTCAAGTTGGTGTTTTGAAAAAACTATCAGGTACCACTTTAAACAGACACGATGGGGTTTTTGGTATGGTTTATAGTGATATACCGCCATATGATATTTTGTCAAATGACTTAATCCCTTTTAAGAAGATGCAAGAGATGAAAAGATTTTCTAGATTTTGGGACTTGGTTTATAATAGTGGAAATTTTGTCAATACTTTTAAAACACTAGTTGAAGAAAAAAGTGTGTATGGTGTGTTTTCTGATTTTTCAATTTGGTTATATAAGCAGACACATTCAACATGGCAGATATCACTAGATAGACTTGCTAAATATTTATTTGATTATATTACTACTATTCAAAAACAAGATAAACAAAAAATAGCTGATATTATCACAACAGATATTTTAAAAGTAGGTGGTAGAAAGCTACCATCATTTTTAAGAGAGTTTGTGGATATAAATATAAAAACAACACATTCAAAACTATCAAGCAAAAACAAAAGACAAGCAAAGAGGGCTTAAAAATGTGTGTTGTTATCGCTTTTGTTTTTAGCTATTTGACATATTCATTTTATATAGATGGTGATATCACAAATGCTATTATAAATGGCTCTATATCTATATTTTTTATAGTTTTATTAATAAAAAATATTTTAAAAACAAGAAAAGAAAGATCATCTAAATAGATGCCAGGAAGATTATGTATATATGATGATAGTGAGTTCTTAAAAGATATATCAACTATTATTCCAAATTTTCAAAATAATATAGGTACACTTCATAAAAGATATAATATATCACCAACTATAGCTGTTCCAATTTTTTTAAATAACTATGTTTATACATATGCACATTTTGGACTGATAAACTCATGGTCAAAATCAAAAACAAGTTTTAATATTAATGCAAGATCTGAAACTATATTTGAGAAAAGTAGCTTTAGAGAATCATTTAAAACACGAAGAGGTTTGATACCTATAAATGGATATTTTGAATGGATAAAAGAGCAAATAACAAAAGAAAGTCAAGCATATATGATAAAATCATCAAGAAAATCTTATTTAGCACTCCCTTGTATATGGGATGAGTGGTATGAAAACAGTACAAATAGCTATATCTTATCAACTTCACTTATTACCATGGAACCAAATAGTAAAATAAAACCAATACATAAAAGAATGCCAGTGATATTGGATAAAAAGGATTGGAAAAAATGGTTAAACACAAATAGTACTATTGGTGAGCTGAATAATCTATTTCAAATATATCCAGATAAACAAATAGATATTCAAAAGGTATCTAAAGCTGTAAATAGTGTAAAAAATGATTCAAAAGAGTGTATATTAGAAGTTAATAAAAATAGTGATATACAATTTAAATTATTTTAATTAATCTACCCTTTAAGGAACACTTATTGCATTAAAATTTCCATAAAACATTAAAGGATATTTTATGGAAGCTGATTTAATGAAAAATTTGGGGGTCTAAAAACTTAAGCTAGCTTAGGTATTATGGGCTTAAAAAGGATTTATTTACAAATGACTGTAAAAAAACACTAAAACTTGTCCTAATTGTAAGAAAAATAA
>JAYEJC010000070.1:0-8099 GCA_034660335.1 Campylobacterota bacterium | reverse complement strand
AGCTTTCTTGTATTAGTTTCAATACCTCAAAATTATCTCCCTCTATATATAGGTTTTGAGTATTATCAAAATCTACACTATCCTCTTTGCAAGGTCTAAGAGTTTTCTTCAAAATAGGTCTATTAGCTTTTAAAAGTGATGCTTTTTTACCAACCCAATCAAGTCTATATCTCTCATCATCATTTTCAACTAACTCATCACTTAACATCTGTTTTAAAAGGTCAAAGTCTATCTTACCCTCACTCATTACATTTGGAAATAATTTTGCCATCTCTTTGATATTTATTTCTGTTTTATTTGGTGTTTGCATCTTTAGCTTCTCTACATTTTCTATATTGTTCATTGTATCCCTTTGATTAAGTTTTCTAGTTCTTTTTGTTTTGGTTTGAGTTGTCGGCTTAACTCTAACTGTTTTTTAAATTGTTTCTCTTTTTTGATTTTGTTTTCTAGTGCCTGTATCTCTTTTTTTAAAATACTTATTTTATTGTCGTTTTGAATAGTTTGTTTAAAGTCTATATTTGTAGTTGATTCTGTATCTATATTTTTTAAAAACTTTTTTACTATATTTTCATACACTTTTTCAAGGTTTGTATCATTGAAACTAAACTCAACAGCCTCATCAAAATCTGTAAAATAATATTTTTGTTCATTGAGTAGCGATATACCATAAGCATATTGCTCATCATATTTAAAACAAAAAAGTATAGGGTATGGTATAAGTTTCTTTATCTCATTTAGTGCTTTTGTAGGTATCTCTTTTGATTTTAAAGTGATATTAAATATATGTATCTCTTCAACTGTTGAAGTTTTTGGTATGTTTATGGTTTTTGGGCTTAGTTTATAGCTCCATGTTATTTTTTCTATATTTTCAAATATAGCTTTACCATTTGTGATTTTCTTTATAAAAGTAGTTTTTGGTATAAATTTATCTACTTTTGCTGTATTTGGTAAATTAAAATCTATCATTGTCTAATTTACTTTATAACTAAAAAGGCAATTAGTTCAAAATCATCTAGCCCTTTTATATCATTTTCAAGTATTGAAGTACCACCACTAGAAAATAAACTTTCTATATCACTCTCATCTTTAGTATCAATTATAGAACTAATAGCATCACTTAAAAGATTTGAATATTTTGACATATCTTTACCATCTTTAGTTAGGTAATTAAATATCTCATATACCTCTTTTATAGGTTCATCTTTCCCTTTACATAAGTATCTAATAGTATCAAGTGTTTGTTTTACACTAAGATGATTTGATAAAACTTCACCATCATCGTTTATATGTACTAGATAAAATGGATGTAGTTGGTTTGAGTTTTCTATATTTACATCGTTGTTGATATTTTTTAGTATAAATATCACACCATCATCTATACCCTTTGCTAAATCTTTTTTACATACAGTATGAATACCAAGGCTTACATCTTTTATATCCCCTTTCGTTTCGATATATTTAACTAAGTCCATTCTAAAATCATTTAGTCCTAAATCTGTTATCGATATAGAACTATCAATCTCTTCTATATCTACCACTTCATCTTTTAGTTTTTGTAGTTGTTGTTTTCTAAACTCCATATCACTAGATTTGTTTGTAAGTACATTATCTTCACCTGTAGCTGTTGTATCTACCATATTCATACGAGTTTCTACTCTTGATTTTAAATTTATATATTCATCTAGGCTTATTTGAGGCCAAAAATTTATCAACTGTATAAAGTCATTTTTACTACCTATTCTATCTACTCTACCAAATCGCTGTATGATTCGTACAGGATTCCAATGAATATCATAGTTGATTAAAGTATCACAATCTTGTAAGTTTTGCCCCTCTGATATACAATCTGTAGCAATTAGTATATCTATCTCTTCATCTTTAGCATCTAATTTTTTATTTTTGGATAGTGGCGAAAAGTGAGATAAAAGATTATTAAATTCTTTATGTGTATTTACTGTTGTATCGTTTGCACCACTTCCTGTGATTTTTGCACTTTGAAGTCCAAGAGATAAATTAAACTCTTTTAGATTTTCATATAGATAATTTGCTGTATCGGCAAATGCTGTAAATATAATAATCTTTTTATTAGCAACTCCATCTATTGTATTTATAGGATTTTTTATTTTGTTTTCTATTGTATCTTTTAATGTTTGTAGTTTTGTATCATGTGGTGGAGTTACTTTATCCATATCTTTTAAAATATGTTTAGCTATTAATAAATCATTTTGTAGGTCTTGTTTCCAACCTAAAGTATTCATATCTGCTAAATTTATCTTAACCTTTTTACCAATACTAAAATCATCATCAAGCCAATCTTCATCATCAGTATCTATATCTGTACTATTTATATCTTCAATATCCCCTGATATTTTATCAGCTTCAAAATCATCTATTTTATTTATAGTGTTTTGTATATTTAAAACAAAATTATTAAGTGTTATTCTAAAACTATCAACTGAACTTTCAAGTCGTTTTAGAAAACTAACTCTCATAAGTATTTTTAGATTGTTCTCTCTATTTGATTGCTTTAGTACAGAATTATTTTGTACTTCATTATCATATAGATTACTATAAAAATCTTTTTTACTATCTAGTATGTAAGTAAATGGGCTATAAACACACATATCAAAAGAGGATAATTGTTTATAAATATCTTTAATACTCATAATACCATTTAATGCAGTTATATCACACTCTATAGGTTTTGGAGGTAACCTTGTAGGAAACTTACCAATAGCATCCATATCATAATACTTTTCAATATGTTTTCTACTTCTAGCCATAGTTACACTATCAAGCAATTTAAAGAAATCAAAATTTTGATTTAGTTCCTTTAGTAGCTTTTTTGCTGTTCTTTCATTAGCAGGAAGTTTTGACCAATCATTAAAAGTGGCTTGAGCTTTTCTTAATATACTATCTATTGAACCATCAACATTTAACTTTTCATCTTTTTGATTTGTTTGCCCCTCGTAAGCTAAAGCTAATTGGTTTTTTAGATCTGTAAATTTATTATTTACAGGAGTTGCACTTAACATTAAAAGTTTTGTTTTAACTCCTGTTTTCATAATATCTAGTAGCTTTTGGTATCTAGTAGTTTTCTCTTTTCTTGCACTATTGTTTCTAAAGTTATGCGATTCATCTATCACTATCAAATCATAAGTAGCCCAATTTACCCTTGATAAATCTTGCCCATTTGATTCTCCCTTTTCTCGCAAAAGGTCTGTATGATATAAAACATCATAATTAAATCTATCTTTTAAAAGTGGATTATCATCATAGTTATTTGAAAAAGTTTTCCAGTTATCTCCAAGCTTTTTAGGACACAACACAAGCACAGATTTATTTCTCTCTTGATAATACTTTATAACTCCAAGGCTCGTAAATGTTTTACCAAGTCCTACACTATCTGCTAATATACAACCATTGTGTCTTTCAAGCTTATTTATAAGCCCAATAACTGCATCTTTTTGAAAATCATAAAGCTTATTCCATATTATACTATCTTTAAAACCTGTCTTTTCATTTGGTAGTTCATCTTCATTTATATCTTCTAAAAACTCATTAAAGATATTGTATAAGGTTAAGTAGTAGATAAACTCAGGTGAATTTTCTTTGTATAAATTCCTAATATAAGAGACAACTTCATCTGTAATATCTTTGAGTAAATTTTCATCATTCCAAACATTATCAAAATTATCAAGAAATGATTTAGTTGCAGTGCTATCACACATTTTAGTAACTGCACCCAAAATAGTATCATCTTTTTTATAGCCAAGTCCTGCACTACTAAATTCATTGATATTTAGATAAATGGATTTTTCTTGCTTTTTTGTATCATCTTCAAGTATTATCATAGGCTGTATGAAACTATTTGGTTTGTTGGATTTAAACTTTACTTTCTTTTCAATCCAAGCCTTACACTCTTTGGCTATGTTTCGCCCTTTTAGTTCATTTTTTAAATTTATCTCAAAATCTGAACCACTTATAGCTTTTTTACGATTTGATGAATTTATCTCAAAAAATTTAGTATCTTTTTTCTTCTCATCTGTTTTTATAAATGTGGGGTCTGTAAATATAAAACGAAGTTCATCTATACTGTTTAACTCTTTTTTTAAACTCTCATAACCATATATAGAAAATATAGATGAAGCGATACTTAACTTACTATTTTTATTAATAGATTGTTTTAGGTCATCACCTACAAGACTCATTTTGTTGTCAAATGTTTTTATCAAAGTTTCTCTTTTTTAGCAAAATATAGGACTATATATCCAAATTAAAATATATTATATATGTATAGACCCTAAATATTAATAAATTAGGCTCATTATTCCGAATTTTTTTAATATATTTATTTATGTAAAGTTACTTATGAAACTAACACAACAAGATAAAGCAAGACTTTTAGGAATAGATTTAAGAACACTTAGAAAATGGAGAAAAGAGAAGCCATATTTGTATAAAATTATTATGCTAATATCTAAAAATACTTTAGATATTAGAAAAATCATATAGGGTTGAAATAATTGACAGGTAAAATTATTTATATTAATATACAGACATAAAGATGTCAAAGTAAATAAATATACTTTCATTGATATTAAAATAAAACCCAAAAAGGATAAGATTTGAGTAATAGAACTATAAAACTAATGATTGATATAGATGGTGATGAGCTACTATTTGAGGCTTGGGATTCTATTGGGTTGTATCAAAAAAAAGTGATAGAATATGCTGAAAAAGGATTTGAAAACAATCCTAAAGATTGGAACCATATACTTTTTCAAAATATTTCACTAGGTTGTATAAAGAAGAATTTTTTACAAAAAAAAGAAGATGTTTTAGGGCTTATGGATTTTGCAGGAAATCATAATGAGAAATATTTTAATGCAGATGACATAATAAAGTTTATAAAGCATCCAATGTTCTTATGTAAGCTTGGTAAAGAACTATCTTATGACTGGGACATTATTGTAAGATATATTAGATTTAATGGAAACTGGATAAATAGTGAATATATTCCAGAAGAGTTACGAAATGATATAAAATTTTTACATTGGGTTATAAGATGGAATACAAGAAGTTGGTCCTCTTTACCAAAAAATACAATACCAGAACAAGAGCAAGATCCAATATAGTCAATATAGCTTTAATATTTGACAAACAAAATTATTTATACTAATATACTGACACAAAGCAGTCGTATGTTGCTGATACAATATCATCAACATACAGGAAAAAATGTATCGCCAAAGGATAATCAAAATGACAATCGGAAAAAAAATACCAACAACTCCAACACAGTATTCACAAGAAGAACAATCAAAAAGAAAAGAACTAAGAGATCTTGAAAAATGTTATATTTGGATATATACAGATTTTAAACGACCTTCTGGTTGCCCTATATTTGTACTAGCTCTTAGTGAAGGTGCTAGAAGAGTAGAGTTTTCTAAAGAAAGGTTACTTTTTAAATCAGACAAAGAGATACTTGATATTGTATCTACAATAGTACAAGAGCATTATCAAAAAGTAGATGGAAAAATCCAACTTTGGGGAACAATCATATCATATATCTGGCATGATAAATCTGGAAATAAATACACTTACAATCCAGATGGAAGCTATAGTGAAAATTCTACAATAGATGAGACAAAAGCAACACTAAGTATAAAAGGTAAGCAGATATGCTAGATGAAAATAAACTTGTAGTTATACCAAGTGGTAAGCTAGCATTATCCAAAACAAAAAGTTTGATTGCTATGACAAACAGAATGTTACAAAAAACACAAACAAAAGAGTTAGCAACAAGTAGTAGGGACTTAGTTTTAAATGAAAATGTATGGATAGATAAAAAAAAATCTTTGATGTGGCAAGTTGATGTTTCTTTTGAAACTTATAATTGGAATGACTCTTTTGAGTATATAAAAAACTTAAATGCTCAAAAGTATGGAGGGTTTGATGACTGGAGATTACCAACTATTGATGAGCTAAAATCACTTTTAACATCAAAGATAATCAACTTTCAAAGATTGCATAATAGTTTTGCGAATAAACCAAATATAAGTAGTACGGGATATGCTTATTATATAAAAAAACAATTGATAGAATCTATTGCTAATAGTAAAACAAAAGGGTTGTACTGGAGTGATACTTTACTTAATGAGGGTAGCCATAAAGCTTGGTCTATTGGATTTGAGGATGGTAGTATAGTGGCTTATTCTAGAAAAAAGAGAATGCATATAAGATCTGTTAGGGGTACAAAATAGATGAATGATGAGATAATAAAACGACTAAATATTATAAAACAATTAATAGAGATAGATGATAGTGAAACAATAGATTTTCAAATTGAAAAGCTATTGAAACTGGATCTATATAATCATCTTGATGAGATTATAATTAATTTAAATGAGTTGAATTATGATGATGCTATTGAAAGTATAAATAACTATTTAAATCAAGAGATTACTGAAGAAAAATATACACTTGCAGAATTAAATCTAAAAAAAGAACTAAAAGATTTAGAGAAAATTCTTCAAGAGTTAAGTCAACAAAAGTTAGAGTATGAAAATGATATAAATGAATTTCACATAGCATACAACTTAGAATTAGGTGATCTTTTAGAAGAGATTCTTGAGCTAGAAGAACAAAAATCACAAAAAGAGCTTAAAGAAGCAAGAGAACTATATAAAAAAGATAATACAACTTCGGATGATTTTGATAAGGCACAAGATGACTACAATACAGCAAAAGAGGAGCGTGAAAACTTTAGTAGTGAACATGACGATATAAAAGAGGCTTGCAAGAATACTCCTGATTTAAATAATAATGATAAAAAACTATTGAAACAATTATATAGAAAAGCTTGTAAATTGTGTCATCCTGATATAGTTACAGGTGAATTAAAAGATAAAGCAACAGAGATTATGAAAACGCTAAATGAAGCAAATAGTAACAAAGATATAGAAGGTGTCAAAAAGATACTTGAAAATCTAGAAAATGGAACAATACTAGATATCACTAGTGATAAGATAGATGATCCAGAGCTTTTAGAAAAACAAATCGCAACATATAGAGAAAAGACAGGTAGTATTCAAGTAGAGATAGATGAGATAAAAGAGGATGAAACATTTATACTAATACAAGAGATTGAAGACTTTGATAAGTATTTTATCCAAATGAAAAAAGAGTTGCAAGAAGTGATTGAAAGACTAAAAAGGGAACTAGATGAATTCTAAACAATACTCATGGGAAACAATAGAAGAGATACAAAACTCAAGTGCAGATGCAATTATTCAATGGGCAGATGACAATGATATAAGTGAGTATGGGCTACTAAATGCAACTGAATTTGCCCAAGAAAGATATGCAGGGATACCAAGAGATAAGAAAAGTTTACTTAGTATGACACATCTACAGCTAGATAACTATCCTGATACTTGTGTTGATTTTCCTGAAGAGTTTAAATATCTAAGAAATATCACACATCTTACATTGATGTTTAGTGAAGGGATGAGAACTGATTTGCAAAAAGGATTTTGTCATTTTCCTAATCTTACTCATCTTACTTTTGACTTTATTTATTTCCAAGAGCTTACACAAGAGATATATGAACTAAAAAAGTTAACACACATTGAGATTAAAAATGGAGTTTTAGAAAAACTATCTCCAGATATAGTAAAGTTAGAAAATTTAACACATTTAAATCTTCAGAATAATTATGGAGTATCTGTACCAAAAGAGATAATGAAACTTAAAAAGCTAGACACTCTTATGCTAAAAGGTACAAAATATAAAATATTTGGAAGCATTGAATCTAACCAGACATAAAGGTGTCAATAGTATATATTAGAATTTAAATTAGATAAAAAATAGGAGTTATTATGTGTTTAGATGAGATGATAAGTATTGGTGATTATGTTAGAGCATGGGGTCCAACCGAAGATATAAAATTAGAAGGTGTTGTTACATATATTGACAATTATATGGAACTTGTTATTATAGATGTAGACGAAGAAGAAGATTATGCTATTGATGGAAAACAAATAACAGACAACTTTGGACCTATCAAAGGTACAAAGAGATGATATTTTCAATAG
>JAYEJC010000069.1:0-24525 GCA_034660335.1 Campylobacterota bacterium | reverse complement strand
CATAAAAAAAGCCCCTATTTAAGGGGCTTTTTGTTATCAAACTACAACTATTGGTTTATCACCGTTTAAATTTTATTTTAATGGTGCGGATGAGAGGACTTGAACCTCCACGCCGTTAAGCACCAGATCCTAAGTCTGGCGTGTATACCAATTTCACCACATCCGCATATAGATGTAGCTTGATTAATGGTACTCCCAGCACGATTCGAACGTGCGACCTACGCCTTAGAAGGGCGTTGCTCTATCCAGCTGAGCTATGGAAGCATTAAAGATTTGAATTATATCTTATTAAACTTAAAATGGGGTAAGATATGGGAATCGAACCCACGACCTTCTGAACCACAACCAGACGCTCTAACCGACTGAGCTAATCCTACCATTTGTGATCTAGTCTAATAAATATAAATAATTTTAAATAACATGGTCGGAGTGAGAGGATTCGAACCTCCGGCCCCCTGGTCCCAAACCAGGTGCGCTAACCAGGCTGCGCTACACTCCGTGATACATTTTAAAAGATGTCTTTCTTTTTTATGTGGCGGAATTATATACAAAAAAACTTTTTATGTCAAGAGTTTTTCAAAAGAATTTTGAAATTCTTTTGAAATTATATTAAAACCTATCTTTTTTATTAGAATTGTATCAATCCATCAACAGGTGATGATGCTGTTGCATATGGTTTTTTTGGTATTCTTCCAGCTTTGTAGCTAAGTCTACCTGCTATTACTGCGTGTTTAAATGCTTCTGCCATAAACATTGGATTTTGTGCTTGTGCTATAGCTGTGTTTGCTAAGATACCCTCAGCTCCTAATTCCATAGCAGCAGCAGCATCACTTGCACACCCTAAACCTGCATCTACAATAACAGGTACATTTACTGCATCTTTAATAAATGCAATATTATATGGATTTTGAATCCCTAGTCCACTTCCAATAGGAGCAGCCAAAGGCATAATAGCATCAGCACCTGCATCTTCTAGTTTTTTTGCGATAATTGGATCATCTGAAGTATATGCCATAATTGTAAATCCATCTTTTTTTAGAACTTCACAAGCTTTGATTGTCTCTATCACATCTGGATATAATGTTTTTGCAGCATCACCAATAACTTCTAGTTTGATAATATCAATTCCAGTAGCCTCTCTCATAAGTCTAAATGTTGTAATAGCTTCTTCGGCTGTGAAACATCCTGCACTATTTGGAAGAAGTTTTACATTTGTATCTTTAAAATAATCTAATAAATTTTCTTCATTTGGATTTGTAATATTTACTCTTCTTATTGCTACAGTGATAAGCTCACTACCTGAAGCCAATGTTGCATCTCTTGTTGTAGCAAAGCTATCATATTTTCCACTTCCTACTATTAATCTACTATTAAATTCATAATTTCCTATTTTTAAAATATTGTCATTCATCTATATTTTCCTTTTATTATTATTTCGTTCTTGTTTGGATATTACCTAAAATTTCTTTATAATTGTTTTATTTCTTCAATTAAACTATTTGGTGTAAGTGAATAGTTACTATATGTATAATTTTGAGCTGCCTTACTATGTGCCAAACATCCAGTAATAGCTGCATCAATTGTACTATAACCTTGAGCTAATAGTGATCCTATAAGTCCACTTAGGACATCTCCGCTACCACCAAAACTCAATATTGAACTTCCTAGATTGTTAATATATATTTTATTTTCGTATCCTATAAGTGTATTTGCACCTTTTAAAAGAACTACAACTTTTGGATACTCTTCACAAAACAAAGATAGA
Source organism: Campylobacterota bacterium (assembly GCA_034660335.1). Classification (GTDB taxonomy): domain Bacteria; phylum Campylobacterota; class Campylobacteria; order Campylobacterales; family Arcobacteraceae; genus JAIOSF01. The sequence goes on along the minus strand of JAYEJC010000069.1, from coordinate 22,760 downwards.
TATTTATACCTATTTTTTTGTAATGTTTCTATATCAACCAAAGCCAATCCTGTAAGTTTTAATAAGTTTACAAACTCTTTTGGATGTGGGGTTAAGACTATATTGTCTTGAGTTAAAATATTTAAAATATATCTATCATAAAACATATCTGCATCTATTATTTTTGGTATATCATTAGAAAGAAGATTTTGATTATAATTCGTACCTAGTCCCATCCCTATTGCTATTGCTGTTGTATTTAGTGGTAACTCTTCACTAGACATAATACTATATGGGATATCATCTTCTTTACCTATAGCTGTTACCAATCCACAACCAAAAGAAAATCCAGCCTCACAAGATATCAATCCTGCCCCTTTTTTACTCCCTACAAAGACTGCTAGATGCCCAAAAGTTCCTTTGTGAGTTGAATAGCTATCTCTAAAAGGCAATCTCATATCACTTTGTTCTAAAAGATAACAGTTTGTATCCTCTTCATAAAGCTTTCTTTGTACCCCTAGATTTGCAACTTTTAATTTCCCTATAAAATCTTTTACCTCATCTGTAAAAAGTGATCTTTTTAATGCACCCATTGTGATAGTTGTGTTTGCTTTAAATGCTATTGATTCAATTTGCCCTAAACTATTAATACCACTTGGTATATCACATGATAATTTATAAGAATTTATTTGGTTTAATTTATTGATTATTTTTATAGTACTTTCATCCAATGATCTATCTAATCCCGTACCAAATAAACAATCAACCACTACATCATATGATGATGATAAAACTGTATAACTATGTGATACTTCAACACCCACTAAGCTTGCCCTTTTTGCTTGTCGTATTGAGATATCTGACTTAGTACCAAATGGACAAAAAAGTGTTGTATTGTATTTTTCATAAAGCAATCTAGCAAGAGCTATTCCATCCGCACCATTATTTCCAGCTCCAGATACAATTAAAATACTAGAATCTCTTTCAAAATTTTTATCAATAAAATTTAGCATAGATATAGCTGCATGCTCCATAAGAATATCTTCAGTGAGTTCAAACTCTTCATAACACCTCTTATCTAAGTTATTTACCTCTTCAAAAACTTTTTGCATCTATTTTTTCCTAAACTTCCAACCGTCTGATTCTAAAATCTCTATAATCTTCTCTTTCTTATCACCTTGAATCTCTATCCATTCATCTTTGATTGTACCACCTGAACCTAGCTTTGTTTTCAAAAGTTTTAAAACCTCTTTTTTCTCTTTTTCACTTAAAAAAAATCTTCCAACTAATGTAACAGGTTTCCCTTTTCTTTTTTCAAATGTAAAAACAAGTTGATGTTCATTTTTAGAGATTTTTTCAAATGACTTTTTTGGTTCTTTTAGTTTTTTAGTTTCCCAACTATCTCCATCTAAGTTTGCACCCATTGTAAACATATGTTTTCCTTTTAAATTTTAGGTATAAAAAAAGGGACTTTAGAGTTTAACTCTAAAATCCCTTCATAATCAAATTTGTTTAGTTTATTATAATAAGCTATTGATTTTATCAGCAAATGCTTGTTTAGAAGCAGCACCAACCATAGTATCTACAACTTCACCATCTTTAAGAAAAACGATTGTAGGAATTGATCTAACACCAAATTTCATACTTAAATCTTGTTGCTCATCTGTATTTACTTTACAAATAGCTGCTTTTCCTTCAAACTCTTCTGCTAACTCTTCAATAACAGGAGCAATCATTCTACATGGTCCACACCATGGAGCCCAAAAGTCAACTAATGCTACACCCTCTTTTGTAGTAGCTTCAAAATTTTCGTTTGTTAATTCTATATATTTACCCATAAATAATCCTTTGTTTATTTTAATTTTAAAAATTGTACTATTTTTTTCTTTAGACATTCTTAATTTTGCTTTGTATAACAAACTATAAATAATATTTTAGGTAAAATCTCATATAAATTAAAATACGGAAAGATTAAATGAATATTAGAAAAGAGTTTATAGATTTTTTTACTTCAAAACAACATGAAGTGATACAAAGTGCACCACTTATTCCTGATGATGCTACACTACTGTTTACAAATGCAGGGATGGTTCAATTTAAAGATATATTCACAGGAGCAATACCTGTACCTAAAATACCTAGGGCTACAAGTTGTCAACTTTGTGTAAGAGCGGGTGGTAAGCACAATGACCTTGAAAATGTTGGATATACTGCACGCCATCATACACTTTTTGAGATGTTAGGAAATTTTTCATTTGGTGATTATTTTAAAGAGGAAGCTATCGCTAATGCTTGGGAATTTATAACTGTTAATCTACAATTACCGCTTGAAAAACTATGGGTGACTATACACAATAGTGATGATGAAGCTTTTGAGATTTGGAAGAAACATATAAGCGAAGATAGAATTATGAGATTTGAAGACAAAGACAACTTTTGGTCGATGGGAGATACTGGAGCCTGTGGACCTTGTAGTGAGATATTTTATGATCAAGGTGCTGAGAATTTTAATGGACCTGAAGATAAAATGGGTGGTGAAGGTGATAGATTTTTAGAGATATGGAACCTTGTATTTATGCAGTATGAAAGAGATTCAAAAGGGAAGCTTAACCCTTTGCCAAAACCTTCTATTGATACTGGTATGGGTCTTGAGAGAGTTATTGCTATTAAAGAGGGTGTTTTAAATAATTTTGATTCTTCGGCATTCCAACCTATTATTCAAAAACTAGAAAGTTTAACTCAAACTAAAATAAATAATGAAAATATCGGTAGTTTTAGAGTGATTGCTGATCATGTTAGAACAATTACATTTATGCTATCTCAAGGTATTTTATTTGATAAAATTGGTCGTGGTTATGTTGCAAGACGAATCGCAAGGCGTGCTATAAGACATGCTTATTTATTAGGATTTAGAAAATCTTTTATGGGTGAGCTTGTTGATACTGTGTGTGATATTTTAGGAGATCACTATAGTGAGCTATTAGATAAAAAAGATTTTATTAAAGAGCAAATAAAACTAGAAGAGGATAGATTTTTCAAAACTATCTCTGATGGAATTGAGCTATTTAATACAGAACTAAACAATACAAAAGATATCTTTTCAGGTGAAGTAGCATTTAGTTTATATGATACTCATGGTTTTCCACTTGATTTAACAGAAGATATGCTAAGAGAACTCAATCTAAAAGTTGATTTAGATACTTTTGATAAGTGTATGGCAGAACAAAAAGCAAAAGCAAAACTAGCTTGGAAAGGTAGTGGGGATGATGCAAATGATGGTGATTTCAAAGTTATCTTAGATACTATTGGTTTAAATCAATTTATTGGTTATACAAATATCAGAACATCTAGTAAAATTGTTGCACTTCTTGATGAAAATTTTAAACAAGTAAATACTCTAAGTACAAATCAAATAGGTTGGATGATGTTGGATAAAACACCATTTTATGCTACTTCAGGTGGACAAAATGGTGATGTAGGTGCATTAGAAGATGGTGAACATATAGCAATCATAAAAGATACAAAAAAATTCTTTGGTATGAATATGTCTAAAGTTGAAGTTGTAAGCTCTACTCTTAAAGTAGATGAAACTGTAGAAGCTGTTGTTGTAAATAGAGGTGAAGTCTCTAAACATCATAGTGCTACACATCTTCTTCAAAGTGCTTTAAAAATAGTACTTGGAGATACAGTTTCACAAGCTGGTTCTTTAAATGATGATAAAAGATTACGATTTGATTTTACTTATGCAAAAGCTATGACAAAAGAACAAATTGAAGAGGTTGAAGATCTAGTAAACTCTATGATTGCTAGAGGTTTAAAAGGATCGGTTGAAGAGTTGCCTATAAAAGAAGCTAAAAACAAAGGTGCTATTGCTATGTTTGGTGAAAAATACGGTGATATGGTAAGAGTAGTAGAGTTTGGAGATGTATCTGTTGAATTTTGTGGTGGAACACATGTACAAAACACAGCCGATATAGGTAGTTTTTTTATCACAAAAGAGAGTGGTGTAAGTTCTGGGGTTAGAAGAATAGAAGCTGTTTGTGGATTGAGTGCTATAAACTATGCAAAAAATGCTTTAGATAAGATTTCACAAATAGAAGTTGAAGTTAAAAACAAAGATATAGTTTTAGGAATCAATAAACTAAAAGATCAAATCAAACAATTAAAAGCAGAAATAAAAGAATTAAATAATAATACAGTTGCACCTTTAAATGAATTAGAGATAGATGGTGTAAAAGTTGTTGTTGATGTTGTATCTAATGGTGATTTAAAAAAGATTGTTGATGATATGAAAAATGCAAATGAAAAGTTAGCGATACTTTTACTGCAAGCAAAAGGTGATAAAGTGATGCTTGTAGCTGGTGTTAAAAACAGCTCTATTAAAGCTGGTGATTGGATCAAAGCGATTGCACCAATTGTTGGTGGTGGAGGTGGGGGCAGACCAGACTTTGCACAAGCAGGTGGAAAAAATGCCTCTAAAATAGAAGAAGCCAAAATAGCAGCACTAGAATATGTTAAAGAAAATATTTAGATATTGTTTATATTTCATTTAATTAACTATAGTAGTATATACTAAAAATACAAAGGATTTATCATTTTACACGACAAACTTTTACAACAACAATTAGCTTCACAAACTAAAGAACCAGTATTTAATAAACTACCGTCTGATATTATATCTACACTAGACAATATGAGTTATGGTATATCAGTAAAAGAAAATTTAGATTCATTTACGGTAAAACAAAAACTAGTAGAAAATATAAATAAATTATCCCCTTCAGATGTGGCATATCTTGAAGAGCAGATGTTTTATCTAATAGATAAATCTGTACACAAAGAGGAAACCATTGATGAATCAAATGTAGATAGGAATTTTATAACTTTTTTAATAAGGTTATTTTACTAATTATTATGGTTATCAATTCATCAAAAGTAAAAACTGAAGCATTATTATTAATATGTAGGGATTTAATCACCTCTTACAAACAAACAGAAGATGATATATTTGATATAGATAAACAAACAAAAGATTTTATACAAAAACGGATTGATGACCTTTTAGTAGCTATCAACTTAGCTACACACCCTTTAGAATACTATAATAGAAACTCCAAAATAAGTACAATATCAATGGTGATAAAAACTTATCATTTTATAAAGAACAATCTATCAAAACAGTTTAAAGATGGTGATAAGTTCAATCCATCTATGCTTTGCTTTTCTCTACTTTCTACATGGTTTGCAGAGCTAGAGATTACATTTGAAAATAAAGAACTAATCTATTTCTCAATATATCCATATAGTGAAATTTATGATAAGTTATTATTAAATATTAATAATGATGCATATAAAGAGTTAAATATAAATATGATAAATATAGCAGAAAAAAGTATGTTTAAGCTTTATAAATATCGATTTAAATAAAGGTTAATTATGATAAATCAAGAATTATTAGACTATCGTGATCCATTATTTGGTATTATTACAATATTTTTATTTATTTTTATTGCTTCTTTCACTACATATACTTTTGGTATATACAAAGAGCGAAAAGCTAGAAAAGAGTATAGAAAACTTCTCAAAAGATTTGAGCTAGGTACACTAAAAGAGGATGATTATATCCATCTTTATTCTACTTATAATCTCCCTTTTGATTCTATTATACTTCTTGCAAACTCTTTTATACATAAAGGTCAATACAGCAAAGCTATATCTGTATACTTAACCCTTCTTGAGCATGTAAAAGAACCAGCAAAAAAAGAGGAGCTTTTAGAGCATCTAGGAAACTCATATTTTAAAAGTGGTTTACTACAAAGAAGTAAAGATATATATCTAAAAATTCTAAAATTTAGTCCACGAAATAAAGTAGCACTAAATCATCTATTATTAATATTTCAAAGTTTAAAAGATTTTGATAAAGCATCTGAAGTTTTGGATTCTTTAGAAGAGCTTGAAGAGGATGTAATAAAGGAAAAAATATATATCAATGTACTTAAAATAATAAATGATCCTATTTTAAGTTTTGAAGCAAAATCTATACAACTATACAATAACTTTAAAATAAATAAAAAACTAGAAAGAATTGTGGCTGATTTTTTAATAAAATTTAATAAAAAACTTTTTTGGGAACATATTGAGGAGTTTAATCTTCTAAAACTAATTGATCTTTTATGGTATTTTGATTTTGATGATGTAGACTTTGATAAAGTAAATCACAACACTATTTTACAAGAGATTTACAGTGCAAAAGGGTATATATCTAGTGCTAAGAGTAGTAAACAATTTGAACTCTCAATTTTAATATCTACAAAAAACTCTAGCTCAAAAGTTGATATAGATATCAATTTTGAATATATTTGTTCAAAATGTAAAAAAGTACACCCAATATATGAATCTAGATGTCCACATTGTCAAGAGATACTAACTTTTATATCTGAACCAAAGATTGGAAAAGCTAGATTAGCGATGACAAGTTTTTTATAAACAAATAGGATAATATGAAAAATATAAAAATATATAGTGATGGCTCAAGCCTTGGAAACCCAGGACCTGGTGGATGGGGAACAGTATTAGAATTCAACGGTCATAAAAAAGAGTTATCAGGTAGTCAAGAAAATACGACGAATAATAAAATGGAATTAAAAGGTGCCATTGAGGGTATAAAAGCACTAAAAGAGCCATGTAACATAGAGCTTATTAGTGATTCAAAATATGTAGTACAAGCGATCAATGAGTGGCTAAACAATTGGATAAAAAACAACTGGAAAACAGCTAGTAAAAAACCTGTAAAAAACTTAGAGTTATGGCAAGAATATTTAGAAGTATCTAAAATACATAATATAAAAGCAACATGGGTAAAAGGTCATGCTGGACATGAAGAAAATGAAAGATGTGATATCTTAGCTAGAACAGAAGCTGAAAAACTTCAAAGTAAATCTAAATCTTAACTAGGTATAATCTTTTTTATGAATATTTTACAAAATAATAAATTATTAACAAATAAAAAAATAGCTGGCTTTATACTAAAACCTGATTCAAAGAAAATAAAAGAGATTTATCTAAATATAAAGAATATTTTTGAAAGTTTTAATATAAAAGTTTTAATAGAAGAAAACAGTGCCACTACTTTAGAGTTAGAAAATGGTTTATCATTTGAAGAGCTATGTGAAAAGAGTGATTTTTTAGTCACTTTGGGTGGTGATGGTACTTTGATTTCAGTTGCAAGAAGAGGATTTAAATATCAAAAAGCAGTAATGGGTATAAACCTAGGTACTCTAGGATTTCTAACAGATATAATGCCAGATGAACTAAACTCTTTTTTGGAAAACTTTATCAAAGACCAATATAGAATTGATCATAGAATGATGATAAAAGCTATAGTACAAGATAAAGAAGTTGTGGCATTTAATGATATTGTAATATCTAGAAAATCAGTAACAGGTATGATAAGTATTGATGCATCTATAAATAATAAAATATTTAATAAATACAATGGTGATGGATTGATTGTATCAACACCAACAGGATCAACTGCTTATAATCTATCTTGCAATGGACCTGTTGTTTATCCTCTTACTGATGCATTTATTGTGACACCCATTTCTGCACATTCACTTACACAAAGACCACTTGTTTTACCTGTTGATTTTAAGATAAAGTTTAAAAATAAAAACCATGAAGCAGCTATAATTATAATAGATGGACATGATACATATCAACTAAACGAAGGTGAGGAGTTTTCAATACAAATAGCCTCATCAAAAGCAAAACTAATACATAGACTACAAAGAAATTATTTTGATGTATTAAATAAAAAACTACACTGGGGTGCAAATTGATTACACGATTTTATCTACAAGATTTTTTATCTTTTAAAGAGATAGATTTAGAATTTAACAAAGGACTAATAGTATTTACAGGTCCAAGTGGTGCTGGTAAATCTATATTTATGAGCTCAATATTATCACTAATTGGAGCTACTGATACTAAAGCTAAATTAAGTGAAGTCACTATTGAAGATTTAGCTATAGAAAATGAGAATTATTCTATTGCTCAAGATGACGATATCATAATAAAACAAACAACAAATACAAAAACTAGATATCTCTTAAACAATCAATCAATATCAAAAAAGAATCTAAAAGAGTTTGCAAAAACATTTTCAAAACATCTTCATCTTAAAGATGTTAGTGATTTTAATAACGATAAAATAATAAACTTTATAGATTATTTATCTAGTTTAGATCATAAAGATTATGATGAAACTTTAAACACTTATCTTAATACCTATAAAGAGTATAAAGATATAAAAAATAAGTTGATAAAAATAGAAAAAGATCAACAAGATATTGAAGACCTAAAAGAGTATGCAAAATTCGAGATAGATAAAATTGCTAAAATTGATCCTAAAGTTGATGAGTATGATGAACTAAAAGATATAAAAACAAATTTATCAAAAAAAGACAAACTACAAGATATTTTAGATGATGTAATGCCTTTATTAAACAATACACACAAAATATCACATGCACTTCAAATGCTTGAAGTAAATAGTGATTTTTTTGATGATACAATCAATGAAGTTAATAATATATTTGAAAAATTCAATGATAACTTAGCAAATCTAGAAGATATAGATATCGAAGAGGTATTAAATAGAATAGAACAATTATCAGGTCTAAATAAAAGGTTTGGTGGGATAGAGGAGGCTTTGGAGTTTAAAAAAACAAAAGAGATAGAACTAGAAAGATATGAAAATATATCTTTTGAGAAATCAATTTTAGAAAAAAATGAAAAAAAATTATCAAAACTACTTTTATCACAAGCCGATACGATATCAAAGATACGAAAAAAAAGCTTAGCAATATTTGAAACCAAAATAAATGAATATTTAAAATACTTATATCTTGAAAACTTAAAAATTTCAATAAATAAAAAAACACTAGATGAGACAGGTATCGATGAGATATCTTTTACACTCAATAATATAGAGTTGTCAAAAATTAGTAGTGGAGAGTTTAATAGACTTAGACTAGCACTTCTAACAGCAAGAAGTTTTTATGAGATAAATACAAATGGTATATTATTTTTAGATGAGATTGATGCAAATCTTAGTGGTAAAGAATCTCAAAGTATAGCTAAAGTATTAGAGGAGTTATCAAAAAATTATCAAATATTTGCGATATCTCATCAACCACAACTAAGTGCAACTGCATCTCAACATTTTATGGTTTTAAAAACAAATAATAACTCTACAATCAAATTATTAAACAAAGAAGAAAGAGTAGATGAGATAGCTCGTATGATAAGTGGAGAAGATATAAGCCCTGAGGCTTTAGAGTTTGCTAAAAAGCTACTTTATTAAATAAAATAGCTTTTTTGATAATAATTAAACATGATAGTTTGGTGCTTCGTTTGTAATAGTAACATCGTGAACATGTGACTCTTTTAGTCCTGCACTTGTTATCTCTACAAACTCTGCTTTTTCTTGAAATATCTCAATAGTTTCACTACCTAAATATCCCATAGAACTTCTTAGTCCACCTATAAATTGGTGAATAATCTCACCTATATAACCTTTATAAGGCACCATCCCCTCTATACCCTCAGGTACAAGCTTTTCAGATGCTGTTCCCTCTTGAAAATATCTATCGCTACTACCTTTTGTCATAGCACCTAAACTTCCCATACCTCTATATGATTTAAACTTTCTACCATGACTTAATATAATATCACCTGGTGATTCTTCAGTACCAGCTAATGCACTTCCCATCATAACACAACCAGCCCCAACTGCTAATGCTTTTGCTACATCACCTGAATATTTAATACCACCATCTGCTACAATTGGTACACCATATTTAGCCCCCATTGCTACACACTCATCAATAGCAGATATTTGAGGAACACCAACACCTGCAACTATTCTAGTAGTACAAATAGACCCTGGTCCAATACCAACTTTAACTGCATCTGCTCCAGCTTTTATTAAATCTTCTGTTGCCTCAGCTGTAGCAACATTTCCAGCTATTACATCTATATCCAACTCATTTTTTATAAGTTTTACTGTGTCTAAAATCCCTTTTGAATGTCCATGAGCAGAATCAAGCACAAGAACATCACATCCTGCTTCAACTAATGCTCTAGCTCTATCTAGCTGACCCACACCAATAGCACCACCAACAAGTAGTCTTCCATGTGTATCTTTAATTGCATTTGGATATTCAACAACTTTATTTATATCTTTTATTGTAATTAAACCTTTTAATGTACCATCTTCATTTATTATAGGAAGTTTTTCTATTTTATTTTTATGCATAACCTCAGCGGCTTCTTCTAATGTCGTACCTTTTTTACCAGTAATAAGTGGCATTTTTGTCATAATATCACCAGCTAATTGAGAAAAATCTTTTATAAATCTCATATCTCTATTTGTTAAGATACCTAATAACACATTATCACTATCAACTACAGGCACACCAGATATTTTAAATTCATTCATAATATTTTCTGCATCTTGAAGTGTTTGTTCTGGATTTACTGATATAGGATCAATAATCATACCACTTGTACTTTTTTTCACTTTTTTAACTTGTAATGCTTGTGTTTTAAGATCCATATTTTTATGAATAATACCAATACCACCAAGTCTTGCCATAGCAATAGCTGCTTCATATTCAGTCACTGTATCCATAGCAGCTGATACAAAAGGGATATTTAGACTAATATTCTTTGTTAGATTTGTCTTAAGACTTACCTCTTTTGGTAAAATTTCAGATTTTGCAGGTACCAGTAATACATCTTCAAATGTTAATGCTCTTTTTCTTATTTTCATTTTTTTAATATCCCTTTTTTAGTTTTTTTTATAATTTATATTTTGCTCTAAAATTAAAGCACCATCAAATAAAGTTTGTTCATCATATGCTTTTGCAATAAACTGTAAACCAATTGGCATTCCATCTGTATCATTGGCTACAGGTAGTGAGATAGCTGGAAGTCCAGCTAGATTTACAGAGATAGTATAAATATCACTTAGATACATCTCCAAAGATGATTTAAATGCACCAAATTTTGGTGCAGTTGTAGGTGCTACAGGATTTAAAATCAAATCAGCATCTGCAAAAATCTTATCAAATTCATCTTTTATTAAGTGTCTTACTTTTTGTGCTTTTATATAATAAGCATCATAGTATCCACTACTTAATACAAACGAACCCAACATAATTCTTTTTTGAACTTCAGCTCCAAAACCTTCTGTTTTTGTTTTTTTATAAGTATCTTTTAAATTTGAAGCATCTACTCTGTTTCCATATCTTATACCATCATATCTACTTAAATTTGCACTAGCTTCTGCTGTTGCTACTACATAATATGAAGATAAAATATTTTTTGTATCCATCATAGTTTTATGTACTATTTTATGTCCTGCATCTTCTAGAGATTTGATTGAAGTTTCCATCGCTTTTTTAATCTCTTCACTTGCCTCTTCTATGAAGTTATCAATAACTGCAATTGTTAATTTTTTTTCACTATTAAGATTTGGTGCTACTGGGATATACTCAACATTAGCACTTGTTGAATCTTTTGGATCATATCCACTAATAATATCGTATAAAATTGCAGCATCTTCCACATTTTGTGTTATTGGTCCACACTGATCAAGAGATGATGAATAAGCAGCAATACCATATCGTGAAACTCTTCCATAAGTAGGTTTCATACCAACACAACCACAATAAGCAGCAGGCTGTCGTATACTACCACCTGTATCAGTTCCAAGAGCAGCAATAGCTAAACCACTTGAAACAGCAGCAGCACTTCCTCCAGAGCTTCCCCCTGGTACTTTTGTATTATCAACAGGATTTAAAGTTTTTCCATAACAACTAGACTCTGTACTGCTTCCCATAGCAAATTCATCCATATTTGTTCTACCAAATCCACACAGTCCTGAGTTGTGAAGATTATTTATAACTGTTGCATTATATGGTGAGATATATCCTTTTAGTATATTACTACTACATGTCATCTCCCAATCTTTTATATTGATATTATCTTTAATAGCGATTGGGATACCACTATTCGAACTCAAAATTTCAGTTGATGTTAACTGCTCAACATAAGCACCTAAATGTTTTTCATTTTCAATTTTCTTAGCTAAATCACTTTTTAGTGATGCAATCTCTTGCTCACTTAAACTTAATGCTTCTTTTAAAGTTACCAATTCTTCCCCTAAGTTTATTTATTTAATATCTTATTATTATATCTTTTTTTTCATATAAAGTGACTTAAAATAAATATATGGTATCATAAGAGTATGATTAAATTTATATTATTTTTTTCACTTTTTAACTTAGCACTATTTGCCAACTCTACAAACTTTGACAACCCATTTATAACAAAATATGAATATGGTAAAATGTTATATAAAAACCCCCGAGGTATCAGCTGCAATAAATGTCATGGGGATGATGCGAAGGGTAAAGTGATATCTAAATTTACCCATATAAAAAATCAAAAAAAATACAATTGTATAATCAAATCTGCCGATATTACAAATATATCTTATGATAAATTTAAAAAAACACTTAATCCAAAACTAGAAAAAGAGAAAAAAAAATTTGATAAAACACAAATATGTGAAAAACTAGTATATGGAAATAGTATGCCTACATATTTTTTAACAAATGAAGAGCTAACAGCGATTCACTTCTATCTTGTAAATAAGGAAAATTATGAATAGATCATATTTGATGGTACCAGGTAACAAAGAGAGATATCTTGATAAAATACCCACAATAAATGCTGATTTTGTAACTGTTAATCTTGAAGATGCAGTTTATGATAAAGATTATGCAAGGGATTTAGTAGTAAAAAAATTATCTAATAAAAACAACTCTAAAGTTATAGTTAGAGTAAATAGTTTTAAATCTTGTGGGCAAAAAGACATTATAAAGATAAACAAAATAAAACCATACGCGATTAGAATTCCAAAAGTAAAATCAATAGAAGATATAAATAAAGCTCTGAACTTAATAGATAATGATATTGAAATACACTTAACAATAGAAACAAAAGAAGCCCTAGAGTTATTAACAAAACTTAAAATAAACAAAAAAGTTACAACAGTTTTTTTAGGGATACTTGATATTTTAGAATCACTAGGCTTACCTCAAAGTTTATTGCAAATAGATAATCCAACTATTGACTATATCTTAAGTAAATTTTTGATTGATAGTAAAATAGCTGGATTTCACCCTGTATCATTTATATATCAAGATTATAAAGATTTAGAAACATTTGAAAAATGGTGCAAAAAAGAGAAAAAGATGGGCTTTTTATCAAAAGGATGCACAAGCCCATCACAAGTAGATATAGTAAATAAGATTTTTTCATCAGATGAAGATCAGATATTAAAAGCAAAATATATAAAAAAAGTGTTTGAAGAAAATTATTCAAAAGGTATTAGTGGATTTAGTGATGAAAAATATGGTTTTATCGATGAACCAATATATAAAGATGCACTTTTAATCTTATCTTAAATAGTTTTAGATATAATCCCCATTCAATTTTAAAACAAGGAAAGAAAATGTTACAAGGTATACTTAGAGATAGTATCGTAAAACAATCTACAAAACAACTAAGACGAGATGGTTATCTAATTGCCAACATTTATGGAAAAGGTATAGAAAACATAAATGCTGCATTTAAAATAAATGATTACGTTAGATATTTAAAAAATAAAGAAAGTATTGCATTTGATATTGATTTAGCTGGTACTACATATAAAGTAGTGGTAAAAGAGTATCAAAGACACCCAATCACTGCTGCATTAGTTCATGTAGATTTAATGGTTGCACAACCAGGAGTAAAAGCTACTTATACAGTACCTGTTACAACTGAAGGAACTGCAAAAGGTCTTAAAAACAAAGGTTTATTATTTTACCACAGAAATAGAGTTGAAGTAAAATGTGCAATTGAAGATTTACCAAATGCATTCCATTTTGATGTAACTGATTTAGATACAGGGAATAACTTCCTAGTAAGAGATATTAAACTACCTGATGGTGTAGAATGTTTCTTAGACCCTAGAGTACCAGTTGTTGGTATAATTAAATCTAAGTAATTATTCTATATGTACTTAATCGCTGGGCTTGGTAATCCAGGTGATAAATATACAAAAACTAGACATAATGTAGGTTTTTTAGTTATTGATGAGATAACTAAAAACCTGCAAACTACAAATATAACAAACCAAAACTTCCAATCAAAAACACAAAAATATAAAACAAATATATATTCAAAACCTCAAACTTTTATGAATTCATCAGGTGAGTCAATTTTAAGCATTGTTGAGTATTATGATATTGAAAATAAAAATACTATAATAGTACACGATGACTTAGACTTGCCATTTGGAACAGTTAAATTTAAATTAGGTGGTGGTCATGGTGGTCATAATGGCTTAAGGTCTATAGATAGTCATATAGGAAAAGATTATATTAGAGTAAGAGTTGGTATTGGTAAACCAGTAGATAAAAAAGATGTAGCAAACTATGTTCTTAGTGATTTTTCTAAAGAGGAATTTAACAAATTAGATACAATAATTCAACACTGTATCAAATCAATAGATGCTTTGCAAAATTTATCCTTAGAGGAAGTTAAGTCACTATATACGATTAAAATTTAGGATAATAATATGAATATACTTACAAAGTATTTATTAGAAAAGTTTTTAAAATACTTTTTTATTATACTCTTTTCTCTTGAAATATTTTTTGTTGGTATAGATTTTTTACAAAACCTAAACAGTATGCCAAACTCTGCAAACTTACAGCTACTTTATCTTTTTTATAACGCTTTTTTTACTTTAACTATAACACTACCGCTATCTTTAGGTTTTGCATGGATTGTAACTATCACTTTTTTAATTAAAAACAATGAACTTGTTAGCTTCTATTCCCTTGGAATTTCACATAAAAGTATTTTAATACCAATTGTTTCTATATCTATTTTATTAACAAGTATATTAATAGGTCTTCAAGCAACACCTCTTGCTTATTCTTATGAACAAAAACAAAAAATACTAAAAAACCAATACTTTATAAGTGAACAATCAAATATATTTTTAAAATACAATGAATATTTTATATATTTTGAAAAACTATATCCTTTAGAAAAAAAAGCTACAAATATACATATTTTTAAAACAAAAAATAATGATATAGTTGAAACAATTGTTGGTAAAAAAGCATACTATCAAAACAACAAATGGTATGTATTAGATACAAAAATAACAAAAAAACCAGAGACAATAGACTGGAATAAATCTAAACTAGAAGTTACTTATGAAAAATTTCTTTTTACTTTAGAGGGATTTGAGCCAAAAATAATTAATAATGTATATAAAGCAAATGTGCAGTTTTCTATTATTGATGCAGTTTATACAATATTATTATTAGATAATCAAGATTTTAATACAAATAAAATAAAAGCTATTTTATATTCTCAACTTTTTACTCCATTTTTTATTATTCCAATAATAATTTTGGTTTTTGTATTTAGTACACCTAGTAGTAGGTTTTTTAATACAGCAACTTTTATATCAACAGCGATATTTTTTACATTGTTTGTTTGGGGTGTTATGTTTTTGTTACAAAAACTAGCATTAGGAAGTATAGTTTTAGCTGAAATAGCTATTCTTTTACCATTGTTATTTTTATTTGTAATAACATATTATTTATATACTAAAAAGGTAGTTTAATGTCTCATAAAATAAAAGCATACGGAGTATGTCTATATAAAAAAACTTCACACAATATTCAAATTTTATTATGCAAATCAGTCCAAAGTCAAGAGAGATGGGGTTTTTTAAAAGGTTGTGCAATAGATGGTGAAACAAAAGAAGAAACAGCTATTAGAGAGTTTTTTGAAGAGAGTAGTATATTTGTAGAGGAAGATGATTTAGAACAATATTTTGAACAAGAAAATGAACTAAAAGATATAGGGATATATCTTGTAAACAGTTCAAAAATAAAAAATTTGGATAAATGTTTTGCAAATAATAAACTTCACCATCACTGTTTATCATGGGAAAATAGCAAAGTTGAGTTTTTTAACATAAACACCATACCTAAAATTAAGAAAAAACAATATAAAATAATGGATAAAGTTATAGACTATTTAACAAGGAAAAATTAATGTCAAGTGCATCTTTTAGTAATCCACATAAACCATCAATAAAAATACTAGGCGCTTATGGTGGTAAATCTACTAATATGCAACTTACTTCAATACAGATATCAAAAGAGGTTGTAATAGATGCAGGTAATATACTAGAAGGTCTGGGAAATGGTATGAAAAATATAAATCATGTTTTCATATCACATTCACATCTAGATCATATTAATGATATCGGTTTTTTAATAGATGCTACATTTGAAAATAGATCCGAATCTTTAAAGATATATGGTAGAGAAAAAACACTAAATTCAATAAAAAACCATCTACTAAACTGGGAAATTTGGCCCGATTTTACACAAATACCACTTATCAATTCAGATATAAAATCAGTAGAGTTGATCACTATAGAACTAAATGAAACAATAGAAGTAGATGGTTGTAAAATAAAAGCAGTTGAAAATAACCATACAGATTCAAGTAATGGTTATGTTGTTGAAAAAGAGAATAGTGCCATCATGTTTACTTCAGATACTTATTGTTGTGATTCTTTATGGGAAGAGGTAAACAACAACAACAAAATAACTGCTGTTATTATAGATGTATCGTTTCCTTCTAGAATGTCACAGCTAGCTTTTGATAGCAAACACCTAACACCAGCTCTTTTAGAAAGTGAATTAAAAAAACTAAAAAGAGATGATGTATCGATACATATAAATCATATAAAACCTTCATACAAGGTAGAGCTTGTAAAAGAGGTGATAAAAGCTGATTTATTATTAAATAATGGGATGATTTTAGAAGCTCAAGATGTGATTGAGTTTTAATATGAATATAAAAAAACATCTCAAAAAATTTTCTATATATTTTTTAACTATTTTAATACTTTCATCATCTTTATCTATTCTTTATTCTTTTATACCAAAAACACTAGAATCATTTGATAATAGACTTAGAGACTATATGTTTATCGTTCGTGGAGAAGAACCAGATAGTGACAATGTTGTTATTATTGATTTGGATGATAAATCACTAAAAAAAATAGGACAATGGCCTTGGAGTCGTGATGTTGTTGCAGATATGTTAGTAAACCTTACAAATGTGGGAGTTGGATTAATCGCATTTGATGTTGTTTTTGCAGAAGAAGATAGAAGCAATCCAATAAAGGTAATAAAAAAACTAAATATAAAAACCGATCAAGAGATACCTGACTATGACTATACTTTTGCTGCGACAGTTTCTCAAACACCTACAATATTGGGTTATCAATTTCAACTAACCAGTGATAAGTTTATGGAAACCAAAGCCCCCACTATTCCAGCTATTTTTATTGAAAAAAATAGAAATGATTTCAACAAAGAGATGGTTATAAAAGCTCATGGTACGATTTTAAATATACCATTGGTTCAAGACAATGCATATTCTAGTGGTTTTTTTAATAATGTTCCAGATGAATCTGGTGTTGTAAGAAGTGTACCTTTAGTCATAAGATACGATGATCAACTATACCCATCTTTAGCTCTTGAGATAATTAGAACAATCAACGACAAAAGAAAAGTATATGTAAACTATGAAGATAATGGTGTATCAAATATACAAGTTGGTGATTTTTTAATACCTACTGATAGATATGGTAGAACTATTGTTAATTTTAGAGGCGGGGAGAGAAGTTTTAAATATATCTCTGCAGCGGATATACTTGATAATAGTTTTGATCCAAAAGATATAGAGGGTAAAATTGCTATTGTGGGTACTAGTGCAGCAGGTCTACTGGACTTACGAGCCACACCTTTTGAATCAATATACCCAGGGGTAGAAGTTCATGCAAATGTGGTTGATAATATACTAACACAAAACTTTATAGCAAAACCATCTTGGATGGATGGACTAAACTTAGCACATATATTTATATTAGCTTTTGTACTATTATTATTAGTAGCATACCTTCCACTTTGGCTAGCATTGGTATTTATTATAGCTATATTTAGTGCTGATATGTATATGATATTTACTGTATTATTTGAATATGGACTTATATTAAATATTTTGTTTCCTGTTTTAACTATATTTGCATCTGTTATATCAGCTATGACCCTAAACTACTTTTTAGAAACAAAACAATCACAAGCTATAAAAGGAAAGTTTGCTTCAAAAGTATCAAAAGAAGTTATGGAATCTCTAATAGCAAACTCAGATGAAAATGGTTTTGCAGCTATAAACAAAGAGGTGACTGTATTTTTTAGTGATGTAAGAAATTTTACAAATATATCAGAAGCTATGCCAAATGCTCAAGTTTTAATTGAGTTTTTAAATGAATATATGGATCCAATGACAGATATTATTATTAAACAACATGGTACAGTTGATAAATTTATAGGTGATGCTATTATGGCATACTGGAATGCTCCAGGAAATGTACCAAATCATCCAGACAAAGCTTTAATAGCAACAATGGAACAGCTACATCTACTTGATGATTTAAATGAAAAAATAAAAGCAGATGAAAGATTTGTTGATGTAGTCAATATGAGTGCAAAAAATGGTGTTGAACCAATTGATATTGGTATTGGGCTAAATACTGGTTTTGCAGTAGCAGGAGAGATGGGAAGTAGCCAAAGAAGTGACTATACAGTTATAGGAGATCCTATAAATTTAGGTGCTAGACTTGAATCACTTTGTAAGTATTATAATTCAAAATGTAATATCTCAAACTTCACAAAAGAGAGATTAACAGGAGACTATATCTTTAGATTTTTAGACCTTGTAACAGTAAAAGGTAAAAAAGAGCCTATTGAGATATGGCAAGTTATTGATTATGACCGAGATGAATCTATGCACAAACTTTATGGTGTAACAAGAGCAAGACTTGATGAAGAGTTATCATCATATCACCATGCTATTGCTTTATATAAAGATGCAAAATTTTCTGAAGCACTAGAGATATTCAAAGATATCCAAAGCTGGGAAGACAAAACAAATAAAGCAATCTATAATATATATATTGATAGATGTGAACACTATATCCAAACACCACCAGAAAACTTCAATGGTGTATTTGTTCATACATCAAAAGGTTAATATTTTCTTTAAAACCACGGCTAAAGTCGTGGCTTACTTTTATTGTTTGGTACTATTTATTGTAAATAAACCAACTATTTTTCTAATTTTTTATTCATCTCCATAACTTTTTGAGCCAAAATTCTACTAACATTTTTATAAAACTTTGCAAATGCCAAAGGTGTTAACTCTTCACTTGATTCTTTGATATTAAATGTGATAAGTATTACACCAGATGGACCAGATTTTGCAGTAGCTGTTCTTGGCTCACCAATCAAAGCTCTCATCTCACCAAATAACATAGCTTTGTCTAGTTTTGCTACTGTCATCTGCTTTAAAGTATCATGATTTAAGATATCGATTAAAACACTACCTTGAATCAAAAAGTACAACTCTTTATTATCTCTTGCACCCTCTTTAAAAATAACTTCATTTGCTGCAAATTTTCTAAATCTTATATTAAAAACTATTTCTGATATCTCTAGTTCTGTAAGATTTCTAAAGAAATCTACACCTTTTCTTACTTTTAAAAGCTGCTTTAATGCTGGATTAGTAATCTCCATAAAATAAATTCCTTGTTTTTATGTGTTTGTTATATTTAAAATAAATTTTGCACCATCTTCTGTATTTTCTACACTTAAATCACCATTATTTTTCTGGGCAATTTGCATAGACATATAAAGTCCAATACCTGTTCCCTTACCCTCTTCTTTTGTTGTTACATTTGCTTTAAATATATCATCAATAACATGAACAGATATACCTCCAGCTGTATCTGTTATCTCAATAGATACAAAACCTTTTTTTTCTAATATTTCAAATTTTAGTTTTCTATTTTTAATATTATTGCTTTTGAAAGCATCTCTTGCATTACTTATAAGGTTTATAAATATATGTTTTACCTCATTAACTATCACTTCAAATTCTAAGTGAAGGTCACCCACAACTTCTGTGACTATGCTGTTTGATAGAATATCATCTTTTAAAAGCACTAAAACAGACTCTATAAGCTTAGATATATTTATCTTCTCTTTTGGTTTATCTGGTCTTAAAAATGACCTAAACTCATCAAGTGTAGATAATAGATGAGCTACTTGCTCTTGTGTCTCTTTTGCTAAATCTGCCAACATATCATTATCAATATCAAAACCAAAATTTAGATTCATCTCCAATTCACTTGCACCTATATTTATAACATTAAGTGGTTGTTTCCATTGGTGTGCAATAGCATCTATCATCTCACCCATAGCTGCCATTTTTGATTGTTGCATTATTAGTTTATCTTGCCTAAATTTATTTATAGCAACAGATGCTTGAGATGCTAATGAATGAGCTAAATTTTCATCCTCCACACTAAAAGGGAGGATTTTATTATTGTAAATATCTAATTTATTAATCAATTGTAAAACACCAACAAGACTATTGTCATCACCAATCATTGGTATTACTAACATTGATTGTGATTTATATCCTGTTTTTTTATCAAAAACTTTTGTACCTGAAAAATCAAAATCTTTATTGTTATAAACATCATCTATTTTTACAATCTCTTTTGTTAATGCACATTTAACAGCAACCATATTTTGATTTTGTTCTTTTATCTCAAGATAGTTCCAAACTGTATCCAAATCATCACTATCATCTTGAACAATATTTAGAGTATCGTTTAATATATGTTTAAATGTAAGTTTATCACCATAAACAATATATATGGTTCCACCATCTGCATTTGTAAACTCTTTTATATTTAGTAGTATATTTTTTAGTATCGATGAGACATCTTTTTGTGTAGCTAAACTAACTCCAATAGAATTAAGCTTGCTTATAGTTGTCATCTTTTCTAAGTTTGACTCTTTTAAGCTTTCGATATATTTTTTTAATTCTAAATTTTCTTTTTCTAAATTAGTCATTATCACTACCATAATTAAATTATTTTTTGTCATTTTACAATAATTTATCTTAAAAAATAGTACAAAAATAAATAGTATAAATATACCTAGATTAATCTTCAAATCAGGCGTAATTTCTTTCTTAATATTAAATAAAACTTAATAGAAAATCATACTGGGATTTAGCTAATATATACCATAGTATAATAAATTTGAATATTATTTATGATATAATCAAGTATATAACAAAAAGGATCAGAAATGAAAAAATATCTATTACTTCTTATTTTGCCAATTCTAACATATGCGAGTATTGGTAAAATTACCGTAGTTAAAGGTGATGTAAAAGTTCAAAGAGATGGTGAAACTATACAAGCTAAATCTGGTACAGTTTTAGAAAAAAATGATTTTATCAAAACAAACAAAGTAGGTAAAGTCCAAATCATATTTAGTGACAACACTATATTTACAGTTGGGAAAAACTCTACATTAGATATAGCTGATTATTTATATGATGAAGCACAACCAAAAAACAATAAAGCACAGTTTAATGTTTTAAAAGGTGCTTTTAGTAGTATCACAGGTAGAATTGGGAAGCTAAATAAAAGCAAATTCAAACTAAAAACCAAATCAGCATCAATTGGTATTAGAGGTACTATTGTAAAAGCAAATCAAGAAACAATTATGTGTACAGAGGGTGCTATTACAGTTACTACAAATAATGGTATAGCAGTGAGAGTTGAAGCTGGATACCAAACAAATGTTTCTACAGATACACCTACTCAACCAGAAACAATCAAAGCAAATGATGAACAAACAATGGATGTAGATGTAGCTCCAGTTGCTACAAGTAGTGTTCAAAATATTACTCAAGAGGTAGAAACACAGACTCAAGCTGTAGATACAGATACACAAAATGAAATAGCAACTGAAACAAGAACAATAACGCTAGATGGTAGAACAATAGATAAAGATGGTAATCAACAATACTTAACTATTGAAGCAGAAGGTGTAGGTGATCAGCTAACAATTGATGGTCAAGATGCTATTGTAACAAATGATTCTGGTGAAGCTATCACAAATATAGAAGATGAGACTATCTCTTGGGGACATTGGGCTGATGATCCATCAAAAAAATGGGTATCTGGTCAAAAAACAGATGTAAAAGTTCTTAATGAACTAAGAGATGCAAGTAAGTCAGTCAAAAATCCATACAACGGTCAAGTTATGGGGACAGTAAATGGTACAGATGATATCAAAATGGACTCTACAAACCAAGTACAAATAGATGTAGAATTAGGTGATGGAAAAAATAGTGTCGATGGTACTATAGTTTTTGAAACAAAAGCAGGTCAAACATGGAACTCAGAATTTTCTGGAACTACAGAGGGTACAACTTTTCAAGAAGATACTCTAAGTGGTAAAGGTGGTCAAGGTGGTACAAACACTATCACATCAGGAAGTGTAGATGGTCAATTTTATGGTCAAAATGCAGAAGCAGTTGGTGGAACTTTTGATCTTCAAGCAGGCAAAGATAGAGCTACTGGGGTTTTTAAAGCTACAAAATAGTTAAACTAAAGTATAATTCAGACATGAAAAAAATAATACTTATTTCGTGTTTGTTTTATACACTACTAAATTCTTATGAGATTGAGT
>JAYEJC010000068.1:0-8164 GCA_034660335.1 Campylobacterota bacterium | reverse complement strand
ATTTATCATTGGAGCAAAAAATATGTAAAATTGAATTAATTTTATAGATTATTCTTGTAGAAAATTAAAAAAATCGGTGATTTTTTAAGAATAAAGACAGCTTTAGAAATCTATGAATTAATTTGGGGTAAAACCTTTTCTTACAATTATCAGATAAAATATGATATTATTTACTAGAAGGATAAAAAATGGGAACTACAGATTTAATTATGGCGTATACACTTCAAATTGTAATAGCATTGGCTATATTTGTTATAGGGAAAAAGATTGCTAGAAAGATAACTGATATAACTCTATCAAATCTTTCTAAAACAGGTAAAATTGATGAAACTTTAGAGAAGTTTTTATCAAGTGTGATATATGGTGTATTACTTGTAGTTGTTGTTTTAGCAGCTTTAGGTCAAGTAGGTGTTGAAACTACATCATTTATAGCTATATTAGGTGCAGTTGGTTTGGCTGTTGGTTTGGCATTTCAAAGTACTTTATCAAATATCAGTGCTGGTGTTATGATAATTATTTTTAGACCTATACAAGTTGGTGAGTTTGTAGAAGCTGGTGGTGCAACAGGTATAATAGAGGAGATAAATATCTTTAATACAATGATGCGAACAGGTGATAATAAAGTGATTATTGTATCAAACTCTAATATTATTGGTGGAAATATAATTAACTATTCAAGAAAAGATACAAGAAGAGTTGATTTGACTTTTGGTATAGGTTATGATGATGATTTAAAGCTAGCAAAAAGTACACTTGAAGAGATTTTAAATAGTGATTCTAGAATTTTAAAAGATAAAGATGCTGATGCACCTTTTGTAGCTGTATCTGAACTAGCAGATAGTAGTGTAAACTTTGTAACAAGATCTTGGGTAAAATCAGAAGATTATTGGGGTGTTTATTTTGATACTATTGAGAAAGTAAAACTAACATTTGATGAAAAAGGTATCTCTATACCTTATCCACAGATGGATATCCATATGGATAAATAATAACAAATTAAACTAGTAATCAAAAAGGGGTGATTTTATCACCCCTTTTTTTATTTGTATAAGGTTTAGAAACCATAATGTAACTAATTGAATTTATAATTACACTTATAATACCAGGAGTTACTATGAAAAAAGATCAACAAAAATCAATCAATAAAGTTTTATTTAAATACCACAATCAAATTTCACAAGCTAAAGCAAATGGATATGATGGGGTAATCGTACCTATTAATTGTGAATATGATCTATATTGTATAAATAATACAGATGATATTGATTATCTTTGTGATATCGCTATGGAAAGTGGTTGGAATCAGTTTTTAATAGTTGATTTTATAGAAGAGATAGAAAAATATATTGATCTACTATATGAATATGAAGCTGCGTAACTATATCGTAATCAAATAACTCTATAATCGCGAAAATGTATAGAAGGAGTTAAGATGTCATATTTTAATGAAGTTAAAATAGATGATAATGTATACGGTCTTGTTTTTGGGGCAGGAGTTGTAAGTGAAGTTTTTCAAAATGGACACTATAAATTTATGGTTGAGTTTAAAAATGGATATGAGGTCCCATATTGTGAAGATGGGATTCCTGGTTGGGGAAAATTTAAAGAACAAACAATATTTTATAAAGATGATATTGATCTAAGTGAATATGATTTTAGTGCTACAAAAAAGATACTAAGCCCTAAAAAAATTATTAAGCTAAGAGCAAAAAAAAGATTAGAGATTAGACTACCCTCTGGTGTTTGGACTGATTGTAGAAAATGTGTTAAAAACTACCTAGAAGAGATGCTAGAAAAAGAGAACTTTCACCTATTTAGAAAAAAGGAAGAAGCTTATTAATGGCTTCTATAAAAGGGATATTATAATGTCAAAAGAGATAAAATTACATAAATCAACAATGATAGTATCTGAAACAAATAAAAAAGGTATTATAACTTATGTAAATGATGATTTTTGTAATATATCTGGTTTTACAAAAGATGAACTAATAGGACAAGCTCATAATATGATACGACATCATGATATGCCAAAAGTTGCATTTAAAGAGTTGTGGGATACTGTAAAAAAAGGTGAAACATGGAAAGGTATAGTAAAAAACTTTTGTAAAAATGGGGATTTTTACTGGACAAGTGCGACAGCTTTTCCTGTCGTAAAAAAAAATGGAAAGATGAAACTTATATCTATTCGTACTAAACCTACTAAAAAAGAGATAGAAGATGCTCAAAAACTATACAAAGAGTTAAGAGGTCAAGAATAAAGTGTTGTTTGGAAATAAAAAAGAGATAAACAATATATTATATCTTCTTGATCATTTTGAAGAGTATATAAAAGGTGATATAAACGAACTAGAATTTGATGAGACTTTTTCACATAAACAATTAAAACAAATAGAGGATAAAATACTTACTATTGCTTCTCATTTAAAAGAGCAAAAAACACAAGATTTAAGAGTGTTTGGTGAAATTATGTTGGTTTGTGAAAAACTATCAGATGGTTATACAGATGATGAAGTAGCAGAAACTTCAACAGATGAGAAGATAAACTATATAGCAAGAACTATAAATCAAACCGTTTTTAGAATAGATGAGTCATTACAAAAAGTGACCAAAATACTCAATGAGTATGAAAATAGTGATTTTAGAAATAATGTAGATGATACACTCTTTAGAGGTGGTGAGCTACAAAATCTTTTAAAAGGTCTTAATAATCTACAAAATGGTATCACCCAAAGAATTAAACAAGCTCATAGAATAGGTCTAGCTTTAGAATATGAATCTTCAATATTAAAAGATGAAGCAACAAACTTATCAAAATCTACACAGGTACAAACAGTAGCTATTGAGGAAACAGCAGCAGCTGTGGAGGAAATAACTGTAAATATAGAGGGAAATACAAACACAGCTATTAGTATGTCACAATATAGCAAAGAGCTAAGAGAATCAGCAAATAAAAGCTTGTCACTTTTGGATTCTACAGCTACATCTATGGATAAAATAGATATATCAACAAGTGCCGTAGAAGACGCTATTGGTGCTATTGCTCAAATAGCATTTCAAACAAATATACTTAGCTTAAATGCAGCAGTAGAAGCAGCAACAGCAGGGGAAGCTGGAAAAGGTTTTGCTGTAGTTGCTCAAGAGGTTAGAAATCTAGCTACAAGAAGTGCTGAATCTGCTAAGACTATAGAAAACCTTGTTAGCCAATTAAAATCCCAAACAAAGCTTGGAAAAGAGACCTCTTCTAATATGCAAAATGAATATAATAATCTTAACCTAAAAATATCTGATACTTTAGAGTTGGTTGAAGATATTGTTACTGCTTCAAAAGAGCAAGGTTTAGGTATAGAACAGATCAATGCTTCTATTCAAGAGATTGATCACTCTACACAAATAAATGCAAGTATCACTGATAAGGTAAGGCATATCGCTGTTCAAAGTTTTAATATAGCCCAACAGTTAGTAGAAAGAAATGAAGAGGTTGAATTTGTAGGAAAAAGTGAGATAAAAATAAGAAAAAAAGAGAAAGATAATTTTACAGGACCAAATAGAAGAGATGATAATATATAAAGGTAAAAAATGGGTAGATATTTTAGATAAAGTAGATTTAGCTTTACAACCTATAGTTGATATCAATACTGGGGTTTGTGTAGCACATGAGTCTCTTTTAAGAGAGTATAAAAAAGCTGGGTTTTATTCTATTGATGATTTTTTTGATACTGCATTTGAAGAGAAAGTTTTATTTGGAGTTGATATTGTATTAAGAGAGAAAGCACTATTGAAGTTCAAAAAGATTTATGATAAAAATCCAACTATATCATTGTTTTACAATATAGATAATAGAGTAATCAAAATGGATGATTATCAAACAGGTCACACAGACAATCTTCTAAAAAAACTCAAATTACCTGAAAGTTGTGTAACTTTTGAGATATCAGAAAAGCATGAGTTTGAGTCGTTTATCGAAGCTAAAACAATATTTAATTTATACAAAGAGCAAGGATATAAAATCGCACTTGATGATTTTGGGACTGGTTATTCTGGTCTTAAGATGCTTTATTATATGAGTCCTGATTATATAAAAATTGATAGATTTTTTATTACAGATATTTTAAATGATAACAAAAAGAAAATATATGTAGCAAATATTGTAAATATCGCACATCACAGCAATATACAAGTATTAGCAGAGGGTGTAGAAACACTAGATGAACTAAATGTTTGTAGAGAGATAGGGTGCAATTTACTTCAAGGGTATTATGTACAAAGACCAACACAAAATATCGATGAGATTAACTCTGTTTATAAAATAGTTGCTCAAAATAGAGTCACTTCGACTGTACCTAGTATAGATAGTTTTAATCTTGATGATGTATATTATACTTCAAATTTATACAATAACCTAATAGATAAATATCTAATAGCATCATCATCAAATATAAAAGGCGATATCACAAGTGTATCAGAAGCGTTTTGTAAAATAAGTAAATACTCAAAGTTGGAGCTAATAGGGAAACCTCACTCAATTTTAAGAGATAAATCAATACCAAAATCTATATTTCGTGATATGTGGAAAACTATCTTATCTGGTAAAGTTTGGCAAGGTGAGTTGAGTAATATCGCTAGAGATGGCTCTGTGTATTGGGTAGAAGCTACAATCAGTCCAAACTATGATAATAATAATATTTTATTAGGATATACCTCAATACGCCAAGATATAACAGATAAAAAGATGTTAGAAAAATATATAATCACAGATCATCTAACAGGTGCTTTTAATCGTAAGCATTTTGATGAAATATTGTCAAATAAAATCACTCAAGCAAAAACAGATGATAGCAATCTTACTTTAGCAATACTTGATATTGATTGTTTTAAGTTGTACAACGATAGTTATGGTCATAATAATGGAGATAAAGTCTTACAAAAGATCTCAAAATATATTATGAAAATAATTAAAAAAAATGAATACTTTTTTAGAATTGGAGGTGAAGAGTTTGCTTTTATTATATCTAATAACAATAAAAAAATATCTTCAAATAGATTAAATCAAATACTAAAAGCAATAGAAGATTTAGAAATAAAACATAAAAATAGTGATGTATCAAGATTTGTTACTTTGTCATGTGGTGCTATTTGTACAAATGGAGCAAACTTAGATAAAAACACTGATCTTTTTGTAAGTGCAGATATGATGCTCTATAGAGCTAAACAAGCTGGTAAAAATCAGCTATCAATATCAAATGAAGTATATAAAAGTTCACTCAATATAGAGGTATAGCCCAATTTCTAATAAAGGATAGATTATGTTAAATAGAAAGTGGAAAGAGATTTTAAAAAAGATTAGTTTTTCATTTCAACCTATTGTAAATATTAAAAGTGGAAAAACTTATGGGGTTGAAGCTCTTTTAAGAAACTATAAAGAAGCTGGTGAGTTTTATTCTATCTCAAATTTCTTTGATGATGCTCATAATGATGGTATTTTATATGAAATTGATTTGGAATTACGATTAAAATTACTCAAAATATATTCAAGATCTAAGATTGAGAATTTAAGATTATTTTATAACTTAGATCATAGAATCATAAATATGCCTAATTTTACTACTGGTAATACTCAAGAGATTTTCGAATATTTAGCACTTGATAAAAAATTGATATTTTTTGAAATTAGTGAAAAAACATCTTTAAAAGATCCAAATAATGTAAGAAACTTAGCAAATCGATATAAACAAGAGGGTTATGGTATAGCAATAGATAACTTCGCTTCTGGAATATCTGGCTTGCAGCTTCTATATTATCCTAGTGGTGAGTTTATAAAACTTGATAGATTGTTTATTAGCAATATACACAAAGATACAAAAAAACGATTGTTTTTATCTTCAATTATTAATATGGCTCATATTAATAATATAAAAGTTATAGGCTCACAGCTTGAGTCACTAGATGAATACTATGTTTGTAAAGATTTAGGGGTAGATTTTATACAAGGTTATTTTATACAAAAACCAACATCTAGTATTTTTAATATATCATCTACATATACACAAATAAAAGAACTATACAAAAATGATCAACGAAATAATAACTCAAATATAATTAATAAAAATAAAATATCTAAATTAAAAAAGTTAAATATCAATTCAACTTTGGAAGAACTATTTGTTTATTTTAGAATAAATCCTGAAAATCATTTTGTTCCTATTGTAGATAATTTTAATAATCTTTTAGGTGCTGTATATGAAAAAGATATCAAAAATATGTCTTACTCACAGTATGGTATGTCATTGGTAAAAAATACAAAAAAAGAGCTGACTATAAAAAGATATATGAAAGATGTAGTAAGTGTTGAGATAACTTGGAGTGTGGATAAAATACTTGATATTTACAATATAACTCAACTAGATAAATCTGGAATATTTATAACAAAAAATAATGAATACTTTGGCTTTGTAAATTTAAATAATCTTTTAGAACTATCATACTATAGAAATATAGAGATAGCACAAAATCAAAATCCACTAACAAAACTTCCAGGTAATAAACAAATTGAACAGTTTATTTCAAAAGCTTTTCAAAATAATAATGAAAAAGCATATCATATTGTTTATTTTGATTTTAATGATTTCAAACCTTTTAATGATAACTATGGTTTTAGACAAGGTGATAGAGCTATCCTTATTTTTAGTGAAATTATTAAAAAAGAGTTATCTAAAGAAAATATATTTTTAGGGCATATTGGTGGTGATGATTTTTTTGTAGGTTTTGAAAACTACACTTATGAAAATGTTTTTAAAGTTATTGCAAAAGTACAAAGAGATTTTAAAAAAGAGGTTTCATCATTATATAGTTCTACTGATAGAGAAAATGGATATATTAAAACAAAAGATAGATTTGCAGTGACAAGGAAGTTTTCATTGCTTGAAGTAGCTGCTGCTATTATAGAGATAAACACAGGTATAAATAAAAAACACCTAGATGAGATACTACATATTGCAAAAAAATCATCAAAAAAATCAAGCCAACCATTTGGCTTATCATTAATAAAGGGTACATCCAAAGAGTCTTAAATCTTCAGATCACCCATGTAATAAATAATTGAATAAATTATATGATGAAAGTGCCTAATTTTTGATTATATTCACACAAACTATATATGCCCCATAATCTTATCAAGTGTATATTTCATATCTACATCTAGTTCCATCTTATCCATCATCCAATTTATATAGTTCATATCACTATCACAAACATCTGTTATCTTTTTACCTTTATATTTACCAAATTTAAATGTTTCTATCATGATAGGTGTTTTTGTAAGCTCTTCCATCTTTAGCATAGGATTTACTCCAGGAAATTGCTCTTTTGTAAGAGCTACTAGTTTAGATAATAGTAGTTTCATCACAAGTACATCACCTATAGCATCATGTGCTTTTATAGTGATATTGTATTTATTTGCTTCATTTTGTTCATTTTTATATAATTCTAGTGAGTATCGCAAAAATTGAAGTGCATGAGACTCTTCATCTTTTAGAAGATGTTTTGCTACTCTTAGGGTATCTATGATTTTTAAATTTGGTTCAAATCCCTCTTTTTTCATCATACCCATATCAAATGGCATATTGTGTGCTATTAAAAAATTTTCTTGATTGTTTAAAGATTGGATTGTTTTATAAAAGTTTGTATCTGTAAACACACCTTTACCTTCAAGTAAATCAGGTGTGATACCATGTACAGCCATAGCTTGTATTTTTATAGGCAATGGTGCCATACAAAGTTCGTCGAAAACTTCAACTTCACCTTTGCTATTTACTATCATAGCACCTACTTGTATGATTCTATCTTCTTCTTGATTTCCTGTTGTTTCTGTATCAAACAATATATATTTTGCCATTTTTGATTATCCTTTTTTGAATTGTTATTGTAGCAAAATAGTTTTATAGGTATTATTAGAGATAGTCTATTTTATCCTCAACTTCAATAATAAACTTAGCCCCTTTGTGTTCTATACCATCATATGTATGTAAGCACCTAGCAAACAGCACCTAGCAAACAGCACCTAAAAACTTTCAAAACTATCTATAAAATAATAGATAAAATCTTCCTAAAAGTCCTTATTTATGGTATAATACACCATGAGTAAACAAGAACAATCAATGATAATTTT
>JAYEJC010000067.1:4261-24760 GCA_034660335.1 Campylobacterota bacterium | reverse complement strand
ATTTAATGATGTAATTAACTGTGAATTGTAAAAAAATTTAACAAATTAAATTTAATACAAACATAAATAATATATACAACTTTTATTCTAATTTAGTAATAAAAGTTGATTAATGTATTATAGGAGGGTCTATTATGTTTAACGATATTTTTAATAAAAAAGATATGATTAAATTACAAACATTACTAAAGCAAAACAATCAAACAATAACAACAGCAGAAAGTTGTACAGGTGGGCTTATATCCTCAATGATAACAAATGTATCTGGTTCTTCATCTATTTTTAAAGGTTCAGTCGTAACATACTGCAATGAGATAAAAGAGCAAGAGTTAAATGTACGAAAAGATACAATGATAAAGTTTGGTGCAGTAAGTAAAGAGACTGTAAAAGAGATGTTAGATGCAGTTGTTTTAAAGTTTAATGCTGATTTTGCAATAGCAGTAAGTGGTGTAGCAGGACCAAATGGTGGTACAAAAGATAAACCTGTAGGTACAGTTGTAATTGGTGTACTGTATAAAAATATATATGAAGATATTAGTATTTATCATTTTAATGGTGACAGAGAAGAGGTTCAAATTCAAGCCGCAAAAACAGCTTTAAAAAGAAATTTGGAAATTCTTTTGCAAAACTCTTGACAAATATTTTTTTTTTGATTATAATTCCGCCACTTAAAAAGAAATATACATTTGTTTTTATAAATGATCTGTTAGCTCAGTTGGTAGAGCATCTCACTTTTAATGAGGATGCCGATGGTTCGAATCCATCACAGATCACCATATTAGGTCGATTAGCTCAGTTGGTAGAGCGCTACCCTTACAAGGTAGATGTCAGTGGTTCGAGTCCACTATCGACCACCATGAATAGAGATATTCAAAATTTATAATGTTGGCCCCTTCGTCTAGTGGTTAGGATCCATGGTTTTCATCCATGTTACAGGAGTTCAAATCTCCTAGGGGTCACCAATATATAAATGTTATTTAAAATTAAAATTTAGGTCGATTAGCTCAGTTGGTAGAGCGCTACCCTTACAAGGTAGATGTCAGTGGTTCGAGTCCACTATCGACCACCATGAATAGAGATATTCAAAATTTATAATGTTGGCCCCTTCGTCTAGTGGTTAGGATCCATGGTTTTCATCCATGTTACAGGAGTTCAAATCTCCTAGGGGTCACCAATATATTATATAAAAGTGCGGTTGTAGCTCAGTTGGTTAGAGTATCTGCCTGTCACGCAGAATGCCGCGAGTTCGAGTCTCGTCAACCGCGCCACTTTTATTTATGATCTGTTAGCTCAGTTGGTAGAGCATCTCACTTTTAATGAGGATGCCGATGGTTCGAATCCATCACAGATCACCATTTTAAACTACACAAAAATTAAAAGTGCGGTTGTAGCTCAGTTGGTTAGAGTATCTGCCTGTCACGCAGAATGCCGCGAGTTCGAGTCTCGTCAACCGCGCCACTTTTAAAAAATCATACAATCTTATTTATTATAAACACTATCTATATTTAAGAATTTTTCAATATAATTATGAAAAATTAGGAGCTTTAGCTTGAGAAATAAAATCTTTTTAATATTTTTAACATCATTACCATTATTATCAAATGATAATTTTCAATATAAAGTTGATTTGAAATATTTAAACAATACATTAGAAGCAAAAGAGCAAGTAAGTGGAGATACTTTTTCTATAAAAGAGAAAGAGAGTATAACAATTCCTACAATTGAGATACGATATAAAAATAGAGACCTACTTTATATATCATCATTTAGCACTATATATTCACATGATAATATTATAGATAGTACACAAACAGTATATTCTGATATTGAAAATAGATTTACTACAGCTGGGTATAAAAGAATTTTAAAAGATGTAAAATTTGGACTAAATATCCACAACTATTATTATAATATACACTTTTATGATAACGAAAACTCAATACCAATTGAAAACTCATATACATTTCCAACTATAAGTGTAGATGTAGATACAAAACTCAATAAAAACTATGCTATTAATTATGGTGCTACAGCAGGCTATGGAACAAATATGAACTATTATAATTTGTATTTAGAGGCTGATTATGAGTTTGGTTTTAGTGAAAATTCACATTTTTCAATTGGATATAATTTATCAGAATTTTATATTTTAAAAGATCAATACAATACATTTCATAGATATCAAGGACCATATATAGATCTAAATATTATATTCTAATATTTGGATCTTTTATTATCTTAGTTATAATCCTCTTCATAAACATAAACTTTACCAGAAATATCTGTATCACCTGGTGCACCTATTAAAATATCTCTATCTTGATTGATTGATATTGAGCTTCCAAAATAGGAGTTTTCACTTTTATCATAAGCTTGATGTGTCTCCATAAACTCAACAATATTACCATTTAGTTGATATATATTTACCTCTCCAGTGTTATTATCAACACCACTTGATCCTATCAAAAGAAAGCTACTATATATAGCTAAGCTAGAACCAAAATTATCAGATGAGTTTGTACCTTTATATGTTTTAATTGGATTTGTTAAGTCATCAATTTTGTATATATAAACGGCACCTTTGTTATTATCATATCCAGATGCTGCTACAGCTATATAGTCACCATTTATAGCGACACTACTTCCAAAATAGTCATTTATAGTATCATTTGGATTTGTTATCTCATTTTGAAGTGATAAATCAGAAATTTGATAAATATATGCTTTCCCTTTATTTGAGACTTTTCCTTTAGCTCCTATTAATATATTTGTATCATCTATTGATATATCACTACCAAATTTATCACTATCGGTAATATTTGATTCATATGTTCCATCTGTGTTATATATATAAATGATATTGTTGTTTTGATCTGCTATTGCAATCTTTGATTTTATATCTATATTATTATGTGCTATTGTTATATTTGAATCTATTGTATTTGAGTCTTTATCAAACACTCTAACACTATCTTGTGTAGAACTTATCACTTTATCTGAATCATTTAAAGCAATATCACTACCAAAGTATTTAAGATTTGTTGGGTTTTGCAGGGTTGGATTATTGTCTCTATGTATAAAATAGTTATTTTCTACATTTATAGTGACTGTAGTATCATTGCTACCACTTTCATTTGATATAGTAGCTGTTAAGTTATAAGTTTTTTGTGTCTCATAGTCTAAACTTGCAGTAGATTTTAGTGTCAAGTTACCATCATTTGAAACATCAAATGAGTCTGCACCATCACCACTTAATGTGATAGAAGTTATATTGCTATCCCCTTTATCAAAAGTGAGTTGAGCTATTAAATAATCATCTATTGATATCTCATTTGATGTGAAAATATAATTTTCTAATGTAAAAGTGGGATCAACATCAGCAATATCATTGATATTAACTGTGATGTTTTTATCTGTTGATGCATCTTTTGAGTCTGTGACTGTTAGTTTAAAATTATAGCTATTTTGAGTTTCATAATCAGGTGCAGTCTTAAAGCTAACCACTCCATTTGTTTCATTTAAATCAAATTTGTGAAAATCACTGCCTGTAGATATATGATATGTAAAACTTTCATCATCAGGATCTAGTATAGATATAGCGAACGCTTCTAGTTGGTTTTCATCTGCGTATTGGTTTTGATTGTTTGTTATGTATGGTGTGTCATTTATGCTTGATATATTAAGATCTATTTTTGAAGAGATATTTAAGTCATTTGCACTAATTGTGAAGCTATCATTTGTATCTTCATTTGAGTTTGGTATATATTGTATATTGGCAAATGAACTTGAATTTATCTCATCATTTATATTTAAATCATTACTGTCTAATTGTAAAGTACCATTTGATGGTAGTGATATTATTGTTATTTTTGATATCTCAAGATTATCAGGATTTGAAAATGAGTTTGATATCTCAGTGAGATTAAAATCATAAGTGCTATCCTCCTCAATAGTTGTTGTGTATATTGTAGAGTTTATCTCATCAAATACTGGATTGATATCAATAGTCACACTATACGCTTCACTAGTAAGATTATAGTCATTTACTTTATATCTAAAGCTATCACTACCATTGAAGTTTGTATTTGGTGTGTATGAAAATGTACCATTATTTTCAAGTGTGATTGTACCATTTGAGCTATTTGAATCTAAAGTGAAAGATACAGTATCATTATTTTCGTCACTAGCTGTTAAGATACCATCATAACTACTATCTTCATCTAAAGTAAAAGATGAAAATGTTCCTACAGGAACTCTGTTTGTATTTTTGTATAGTGTTATATTTAGATCTTCACTAAAATTTCCATTGTTATCTAAAAGATTAATTTGAAATGTTTTAGAACCATTTGTTCCATTTGTATCAAGTGTAATAGTTGCTACACCATCCAAACCTACTTTATTTGTAGTATTTATATCATTTACAAATATGATTGTATCACTCTCTGCACTTATATTTATATCAAAACTATCTGTTATTATTTGTTCTGGTAAATCTGTAATCAAAGTAGCTTTAGGGGGTGCTACTGTATCTATATTTAGTCCATTTGACTGTAGTGTATACTCAAAGTGAGCTATCGCTTCATCTTGTGGTACTATTGTTATATTTAATTCATCTAGTGTTGCATTTATATCTTCACTTGTTGTAGTATCTAAGGTTAAATCCAAAGTAGAGTTTGATAAGTCTTGTGAGGTTTGTGTTGATATTGTTATTCCATTGTATGGGTTTTTATCATCATCCAAAGATTGTAATAACTGAAGTATATTTACTACTTTTGTATTGTTTGTATCATTTCTATCTGTACCTATTAAATCTGTGGGATATAAAATATTATCATCATTTATAGTTGAGCTGTTAAGTTGTGCTAGCTTTACACCACCAATTTTAAAAACCAATATAGTATTCTCTACATATTCAAACTGACCATCTGTATTAGTTGTACCTTTTACACCTGTATCAATACTATAGTACTCTACACCAGATATTGATGAATCGACCAAATATCCTGTATTTGTTTTTTGAAGTTGTTCATTAGAAACAGCAGTTTCTCCACTGCTACAGCCACCAAAAAACAATATTATTGAAAATAAACTTACTATTAAAAATTTAATTGACATAAAAACTCCATATTTTAATTGTTGTATGTAGAGATAAAATCATCTACACTATTTGGTATCACTAAGTAGTTGTTAGCTTCTGTACACTCAAAAGCTTTTGTTTGATTAGAATCGCTACATAATCCAATAGTATCACTTGTGATTGATAAAATATTGTTATAGTTTGTAGTGTTCTCATCTATTACAACTTTGTAGATATTATTATCAATTATCTCATACGATAAAAAATTTGTTTGATTTGAATCAACTGTTTGATTTATATCTGTTGATGAAAAAACAATAGTTGTATTTGTATCTATACATGACAGTTGATCACTACAATCTAATTTTGTGTATGTTTTGTTTATGACACTATATTGTGAAAATAACTCTGTAGTTTTATCTATTTTTGCTACTAGTTCATCAAAATATAAGTAGCCTAAATTATCTGTATATATTTTATCATCATCTACTGATGTTATACCAACATATGTTGTACTGTTGTCTTCATTTGTTATTTTTATTTTTCCATCTTCTATTGTTGATGTTAGTGTGATATTATCTTCATAGCTAGTGTTGTTATAAAGGTTTGTTATATAATTTGTTGTAGTAAATTGTACACGATATAAAGTCAAATTTGAGTCATTGTATTTAAGTGAATAAAATACTCTATTGTTTAGATAGTCATCTGTAAATAGTAGATCAAATTTTATTAAGTTTTCTTCTATATATGTTTTCATATTATTTGTTGTGGTGTTTTCATCAAGTAAGCTAGTGTTTGATTCATCTACAAATTGTACAAAACTAGATGAAGATAGTAGAGTATAGATGATATCTTCTGTATTTGATATCTGGTCACTTAAGTTTATATCATCAAAATTATAAGCTTTTAGATTGGTGATATTTAGTGTTTGGGTATTGTTTCTATCGCTATTAAAGTTTTGAAGCAGCAAGGCTATATTTTTTGTAACTATACTTGGGTCATCTATAGTGCTATTTCCTAATGTATAAGGGCTCATAATAGAACTAGCAGTAGTACTACCTAGACTTAGTGTACCTAGTTTAAACTCAATTATTTCATTTTCTCTATAGTTAAATTCACCATTTTCATCTGTTATACCTGCTAATGATTTGGTTTCATATCTCAAGCCTTTGACTGGTGCATCAAGAAAGTTACCTGTAAGTATTGGGCTTTCTGTACTCTCTTTTAGATCATTGCACCCTATAAATAAACTACCAAAAAATAAAAAAGACGATAAATATAAATATTTAAAAAACATATAATAACTCCATAAATCGTTGTATAATTATTGTTATATTAGTTAAATATTTATTAATAAGTTATTAATAGTACTTAGTTTATCTAAAAGTAAAAACTGCTATTATAAGTTTTAAAAACTAAAGATGTGATATATGGATAAAAAATTATACGAAATACCAAAAGTTGTATTATTAATACAAGTTGTAACACTAGCTATGATACTACTTGCTAAAATAGATTGGTTTTTAAATCTTATGTTGGCATTTGGATATTTTATGCTTTTTAGACAACAAAGATGGCACAAACATCTATTTATTATGTTTATTATGATTGCTATATTGTTTTTTAGTAGTAGATATATCATCTAAACAGTTCAATATAATATTAAGTTTTAATTAAGGAAAAACAATGACAATAACAAAAAGGGTAACATTCATAGCAAAAGAGGGTTGTGAAGAGAAAATGAAAGAGCTATTAACAGCTATGGTAGAGCCATCAAAAAAAGAGGATGGTTGTATTTTTTATGATATTTTTCAATATGAAAACAATAGAAGAAAATTTTCAGCTGTAGAATCATGGCGAGATGAAAAAGCACTAAATGGACATAAAAGTACAGAACATTATGCTATTTATAAATCTTCTTTTGAGCCATACTGTGAGCATAAATATACAGATGAATTAGAGATTTTAGGATAATTTATGAAAAATCTTTGGGATGAAAATGAGGCAAAAGATTATCAATCAGATCTGGAGTTGAGAGTATACACATCAAATCTTTTGGGTAGAAGTGATGAGCTTGTACTTCATGGTGGTGGAAATACTTCTGTTAAGTCAAGTATTGATGGAAAAGATATTTTATTTGTAAAAGGTAGCGGTTGGGATTTGGTATCTATAGAAGCTGCAGGTTTTTCACCCGTTGAGCTAACATTTTTAAAAGATATGGCAAGACTAGAAGAGCTAAGTGATAGTGATATGGTTGATGCTCAAAGAAAAGCAATGATAGATAAATCTGCACCAAATCCATCAGTAGAAGCGATATTGCACGCAATCATCCCTTTTAAATATGTAGATCATACACATGCAGATGCAGTAGTAACTATCTCAAATAGTATAGATGGTATACAAAATATAAAAAAAATATATCCAAACTTTCTTGTTGTGCCATATATTATGCCTGGATTTGTATTGGCGCATGAGATATACAAACTAACAAAAAATATAAACTGGAATCTATGCGAAGGTATTATTTTGCACAATCATGGTATTTTTACTTTTGATGATGATGCAAAAAAATCTTATGATAAGATGATAGAAGCAGTATCTTTAGCTGAAGATTTTTTAGAAAAAAATGCTATATTAGAGATATCAGATGATATAAAAGCAAAAAAGTTTGAAATAGAAAAATTAAAAGAACTTATTTCAGATGCAAAAGGCTATGAAGTATCATTTAGAATTAATCAAACACCATTGGCTTTATATTATTCATCGCAAGAAAATTTAGAAGAGTTTGCATCAAGAGGGGTACTTACTCCAGAACATATAATAAGAACAAAAAAAACACCTATGATACTTCAAGACAATGATATAGAAAAAGGTTTAGAAAACTACAAAAAGAGCTATAAAGAGTATTTTGAACTATTTTCAAAAGATGAGATTATGTTAAATCCATCACCAAACTATATAGTTATAAAAGATTTTGGAGTTGTAAGTATAGGCAAAAATGAAAAAGAGGCAAATATTATCAATGATATTGTTACTCATACTATGAAAGCAGTTTTACAAGCTGATATCTTAGGTGGGTATGAGTCTATTAGTTATCAAGATAGTTTTGATATGGAGTACTGGGAACTTGAGCAAGCTAAATTGAGAAAATAGGATATTTATGAAATATTTAATGGCAATAGATGCAGGCACAGGAAGTGTAAGAGCAGTTTTATTTGATACAAATGGGGTTCAAATTAGTGTTGCTCAAAAAGAGTGGACACATAAAGAGGAAAAAAATATTCCAAATAGTATGAACTTTGATTTTGAAGAAAACTGGGAATTAACTGTATGGTGTATCAAACAAGCAATCAAAACTGCAAAGATATCTTCAAAAGATATTTTAAGTATTAGTGCAAGCAGTATGAGAGAGGGGATAGTTTTATACGATAAAAATGGTGTTGAACTTTGGGCTGTAGCTAATGTAGATGCAAGAGCTTCAGAAGAGGTGAAGTATTTAAAAAACCACTATCCTAAGATTGAAGAGAAGTTTTATAAATCTTCTGGGCAAACATTTGCTCTAGGGGCGATACCTAGAATACTTTGGCTAAAAAACAATAAACCAAAGATATATAAAAAAGTAAAAAAAATATCTATGATAGGGGATTGGATACTTTATAAGTTAAGTGGTGTTATAGCAACAGACCCTAGCAATGCAGGAACAACAGGTATCTTTAGTCTTAAAAAAAGAACCTGGGATAGTTCGATGATGAAAAAGCTTGATTTAAAAGATAATATATTTTGTCCATCTTATGAGGTGGGTAGCCCTATTGGAGATGTATCAAAAGAAACAGCAAAGTTTATAGGGCTAAGCACTCAAACAAAAATAATCACAGGTGGTGGAGATGTTCAGCTAGGAAGTGCTGGTTTGGGAGTGGTTAGCTTAGGTCAAGCAGCTATTTTAGGTGGTTCTTTTTGGCAACAAGTAGTAAATATAAAAAACACAACAAAGCCTCCAAAAGATATGAGTATAAGGGTAAATCCACATGTGATAAAAGACCAATCACAAGCAGAGGGGATTACATTTTTTTCTGGATTAGTTATGAGATGGTTTCGAGATGCTTTTTGTGATATTGAGAAAATAGAAGCAAAAAAAATCGGTATAGATACCTACTCTTTGATAGAAGAAAAAGCAAAAAAAGTAAAAATAGGCTCAAATGGAATCATACCTATTTTTAGTGATAGTATGAATTATGGCAAATGGTATCATGCGTCACCTAGTTTTTTAAATCTTAGCATAGATCCAAATATTTGTAACAAAGCTAGTATGTTTCGAAGTTTACAGGAAA
Organism: Campylobacterota bacterium; assembly: GCA_034660335.1. Classification (GTDB taxonomy): domain Bacteria; phylum Campylobacterota; class Campylobacteria; order Campylobacterales; family Arcobacteraceae; genus JAIOSF01. The sequence continues at coordinate 15,355 of JAYEJC010000067.1, read as the reverse complement.
ATGCTTGTATAGTTTCAAATATAAATTTAAAAAAAATAGAAAAATTTACAAACAAAAAAATAAAAGAGATAGTTTTTGCTTCTGGGGCATCTAAGTCACCATTTTGGAGTCAAATGTTAGCAGATGTAACTAGATGCAAAGTAAAAATACCAAAAGTAAAAGAAGCAACAGCATTGGGTACTGCTATGAGTGCTGCTGTTGGTGTTGGTTTGTTTAGGGATTTAGAAGAGGCTTCAAAAAAATATGTAGAGTTTGAAGCAGTATATAAACCAAATAAAAAAAATCATAAGATATATAAAAAAATAGCAAAAAACTGGAAAAAAGCATATAAAATCCAGCTAGCTTTAGTAGATAAAAATATAACAAAATCTATGTGGAAAGCACCAGGATTATAAGAAAGAGAAAAAATGAAAATAGAAAAATATGACGCGAGTGGAAATAACTTTATAATATTTCATACAAATAAAAGGGAAGATTATAGTGATTTAGCTATAAAATTAACAAAACAATACAATACAGATGGTCTAATAGTGGTAGTACCACATATGGTATATGATTTTGAGTGGTTATTTTATAACAATGACGGAAGTACAGCAAATATGTGTGGAAATGGTACAAGAGCAGTAGCACACTATGCATATAACAATAAAATATCAGGTTCATTTATGAAGTTTTTAACAGGAGCAGGTGAGATAGACTGTAAAGTAGAGGGTGATATTGTAGAAACAACTATGCCAAAAGCAAAAGAGATAAAAAAGCCATTTTTTCAAAACAATCTAGAGTGGTGGCTAGTAGATACAGGTGTTCCTCATCTTGTGACTATTGTAGATGATTTGGATAGTTTTGATATAGAGCTTTGTAGTAAAATGAGATATCAATATGATGCAAATGTAAACTACGCTTCTATAAAAGATGGCAAGGTATATGTACGAACTTATGAAAGAGGTGTAGAAGATGAAACCCTTGCTTGTGGTACTGGTATGACTGCTTGTTTTTTAAGAGCATTGAATTTAGGTTTAATTGATAGCTCTGTTGAGGTGTTTCCAAAAAGCAAAGAGAAGCTAGTGTTAAGAAAAGAAAATGGACTACTATTTTTTAAAGGAAAAGTAAAAAAAGAGCTTGAGGAAGAGATATAATGAACTCTTTTTTTAAGTTGTCATTGATAGTTATAGTTTTATTTGGATTTAGTGCTTGTGAAGAATCAGGGGTAACAAAAACATCTAAAGAGCTACTAGAAACACCAATAGATATAGAACACCTAGATAGAAATGAGACAGCAAAAATAGAGCAACAAATAAAACCAAAAAAGAAAAAAAGATTAAATCCAAAAAAAGAGAAGTTCAAGGAGATTATGGTCCCTATTGTTACAGAGGTTTATACTCAACTAGAAAAAAAATATCAAAGACTTAAACTTGATGTACAAAACAATAGAAACAAAGAGGAGATAGCTTTATTAAAAAAAGAGTATAAAGCAAAATCAGATCATCTTTTATTGCAAGCTATAAAACCACATCCAATTAGTATAGTATTAGCACAAAGTGCGATTGAGAGTGCGTGGCTTGGTTCAAGATTTGCTAAAGATGCAAATAATATATTTGGTGTTTGGTCATTTAATAAAGATGAACCACGAATAGCAGCAACAGGTGCAAGAGGTGATAAAATCATCTATCTAAAAAAATATAGTTCATATAAAGAAGCTGTAGAGGATTATTATAAAAGTATAGGAAAGTCATGGGCATATAAAAAACTAAGACATCTAAGAACAGTCACTGATAATCCAGATATATTATTGCCATATTTAAAAAGCTACTCAGAAAAAGGTGATAAATATATAGAGGTACTAAGAAAACTGATAAAATACAATGAGTTTAACAAATACAATATAAAGAAAAGTAAATGAAAATATTAGTAAGTGCATTAGAGACATCTTCAAATATACATCTTGAAGAGCTGATAAAATATCTTCCTAAAGATATAGAACTTATTGGTATATTTGATAAAAGACTTGGAAAACCAAATTATGATGTAAGTGCATTGGCGGTTATGGGTTTTGCAGATGCATTGAAAAAACTACCTTTTTTATTACGATTAAATAAAGAGATGGCAAGTTTGGCAAAAGATGTGGACAAAGTACTTCTTATGGACTCATCTGGTTTTAATCTTCCTTTAGCAAAAAAGATAAAAAAACAATATCCCAAAAAAGAGATAATATACTATATCTTACCACAAGCGTGGGCTTGGAAAAAGAAAAGAATACCAAAAATAGAAAAGTACTGTGATACACTTTGTTCTATATTGCCTTTTGAAAAAGAGTTTTATCACAAAAAAGAGATGATAAGTTATGTAGGTCACCCTTTGCTAGATGAGATAAAAAAGTTTAAAACAGATACTATAAAAGATGGCAAAATCGCATTTATGCCAGGTAGTAGAAGAGGGGAGATCACTAAACTTATCCCTATTTTTAAAGAGCTCGCAAAAAAACTTGATAAAAAAGCTGTACTTATAATACCATCTCATTTTACAAAAGAGTATATAGATGAGGTGTATGGAGATATATCATATTTTGAGATATCAACAAATACATATGATACCTTATATGAGGCTGAGTTTGCATTTATTTGTAGTGGTACTGCTACACTTGAAGCTTCGCTTATTGGTACACCTTTTGTGCTGACTTATATAGCTAATTCATTTGATTATAATATACTAAGACATATAGTGAAGCTAAACTATATAGGTCTTGCTAATATCTTTTTTGAGAAAATGGGGAAAAACCCTATCCATCAAGAGCTAGTACAAAAAGATGTAACAACTCAAAATATACTTGATGCATATCATTCAACTTCCAAAGAGGAGTTTTTAAACAATTCTAAAATTTTAAGAGATTATTTAGAGTATGGAAGTTCTAAGAGAGTAGCAAAAATTGTAAGTGATATAAAATGATAGAGGATTAGACTATTTAAGATAATAAAATTTATCAATTTCATCATAATTTAATCATAATTTAAGCATTTATTAAATACAATCACCTTCCATTTTCTACAGCCAGAGGGAAGTTTTTATAAAACTTACAACTTTGCAGTTTTATAAAGAGTTGGCGACAAATATATCGTTTTGAGCCTGAGAATTTGGAAATAACACAAAAAGGATGGCTTTATTATGAAAGTAAGAGCTTCAGTTAAAAAAATGTGTGACAAGTGTAAAATTGTCAAAAGAAAAGGTGTTACAAGAGTAATCTGTGAGATCAAAAAACACAAACAAAGACAAGGATAAGCCATGGCAAGAATTGCTGGTACAGACTTACCAAACAAAAAAAGAATGGAGTATGCATTAACTTATATTTTCGGTATAGGTTTACATACATCAAGATTAATCCTAGATGCTACAGGTATCTCATATGACAAAAGAGCACACGAACTTACAGAAGATGAAGTTGCTGCTATTAGAAATGAGATTCAAGAAAATTATGTTGTAGAGGGTGATTTAAGAAAACAAGTTGCTATGGATATTAAGTCATTAATGGCTTTAGGATCTTATAGAGGTTTAAGACACAGAAGAGGTTTACCATGTAGAGGGCAAAAGACTAAAACTAATGCTCGAACAAGAAAAGGTAAAAAGAAAACTGTTGGCGCAGCAGCTAAGTAAGGATAACTAGATGGCAAAAAGAAAAGTAACTAGAAAAAAAGTTGTAAAAAAGAACATTGCTGACGGTGTTGTTCATATAGCAGCGACATTTAATAATACAATGGTAACAGTAACTGATAATGCAGGAAATGCTATTTCTTGGTCAAGTGCTGGAAACTTAGGTTTCAAAGGTAGTAAAAAATCTACACCATTTGCAGCAACTGCAGCAGTTGAAGATGCGTTAGAAAAAGCAATGGAGCATGGTATCAAAAATGTTGGTATCAAAGTTCAAGGACCAGGATCAGGTAGAGATACAGCAGTTAAAGCTATTGGTGCAATAGAAGGTATTACTGTAAGATGGTTTAAAGATGTTACACCATTACCACATAATGGTTGTAGACCTCCAAAAAGAAGAAGAGTATAAGGATAAAGCATGGCAAGATATAGAGGACCAGTTGAGAAACTAGAAAGAAGATTGAATGCAGACCTTGGACTTAAAGGTGAGAGAAGACTAAACGGAAAATCAGCTTTAGAAAAAAGACCATTTGCTCCAGGACAACATGGACAAAGAAGAACAAAACTATCTGAGTATGGTTTACAACTTCAAGAGAAACAAAAAGCAAAAATTATTTATGGTGTATCTGAAAAACAATTCAGAAAATACTTTAAAGAAGCTTCAAGACTTGAAGGAAATACAGGTGCAAACTTAATTACATTAATTGAGCAAAGACTTGACAATGTTGTATATAGAATGGGATTTGCTACAACAAGAGCAAATGCAAGACAATTTGTAACACATGGTCATATCTTAGTTGATGGACAAAAAGTTGATATCCCTTCTTTTATGGTAAGAGCTGGACAAAAAATTGAGATTAGAGAAAAATCTAAAACAAATACTCAAATTGTAAGATCATTAGAGCTTACAAACCAAACAGGTATGGCTGAATGGGTAGATGTTGATAAAGATAAAGTATTTGGAATTTTTACAAGAATACCAACAAGAGAAGAAGTTGTTATACCTGTTGAAGAAAGACTTATCGTAGAGTTATATTCTAAATAATAAATAATTTTAACAAAGGAAAAAATATGAAAAAATTTGTAGATGCTCCATTTTTACCAACAGAAGTAGAAATAGAACAGATCACTGACGACAGTGCTAAGATTAGTGCTTTTCCTTTTGAAAGTGGATATGCTATTACATTGGCACATCCATTAAGAAGACTTTTAATGAGTAGTTCTGTAGGATATGCACCAATAGCTGTAAAAGTTGAAGGTGCGAAACATGAGTTTGATTCTATTAGAGGTATGCTTGAAGATATTGCAATTTTTATTATTAATTTAAAAGAGTTAAGATTTAAAATTAAAAGTGATGAAGAACAACTTGAAATAGATTATTCATTTAGTAATGCAAGAGATATTAATGGATCTGATTTAGAAAATGACGATTTAGAGGTTATTAATGGTGATCACCATTTAGCTACTATTAATAGTGATTGTACACTAAACTTTTCTATTATCGTTCAAAGAGGTATCGGATATGTATCTAGTGAAGATTTAAGAGATTTAATACCAGCTGAATATATACCTATTGATGCGTTTTTTACACCTGTAAAAAAAGTAACATACGATATCGAAAAAATGCTAGTAGAAGATAATCCAAATTATGAAAAAGCTGTATTTACAGTTCAGACAGATGGACAGATATCTCCTATAGATGCATTTAAAGAAGCTGTTAGTACTATGTATTCACAAATGTCTGTTTTCAATAAGGTATTTGATCTATCAGAAGTAAAAATGGTAGAGATGAATAGTAGTGAAAGTACAATAGATTTAAAAGATTTAATTGTTAAAATTGAAGATTTAAATTTAAGTGCTAGAAGTTTTAATTCACTAGATAGAGCTGGTATTAAGTTCGTTGGTGATTTAGCACTTATGAGTGAAGTGGAAGTAAAAAGTATTAAAAACTTAGGAAAAAAATCTCTTGAAGAGATCTCTGACAAATTTGCAGAGATTGGATACCCAATAGATGGTTCTTTAGAAGAAGATACTGCTTCAGCTTTAAGAAAAAAATTAGAGCAATTAAAAGCATAATAAAGAAAGGGTCATAAAATGAGACATAAGCACGGATATAGAAGACTTAATAGAACATCTTCTCATAGAAAAGCATTATTAGCTAACTTAGCTATATGTATAATTGAAAGAGAAAAGATTGAAACTACTTTACCAAAAGCTAAAGAGTTAAAAAGATATGTAGAGAAACTAATAACAAAAGCATCTTCAAATGATGATACAGCACACAAAACTGTATTTGCTTCTTTACAAAGCAAATCTGCTACAAACAAACTTGTAACAGAGATAGCACCAAAATATTCTGAAAGAAACGGTGGATATACATCAATCGTTAAGACAAGAATAAGAAGAGGTGACGCAACACAGATGGCTTATATTTCATTTGTGTAGATAAAAGTAATCTTTAAAAGAGGCTAGTAGTTAATTCTACTAGCCTTTTTTTATGTTTAATCAATAATATCATTTACTTTTGATAGAATAGTAATATATAGAAAAAAGGAGATGAAATGAAAAAAGTATATAGTTTTATAGCAGGTACTGCTGTTTTATTTAGTGTCAATTTATGTGCTAATGAGATGCCTGCATCTGATTTTTCACTGTTTAAAAGGGTAATATCACCTTCGATGAATTGGGGAGAAAATGGTCTGATGCTTGTACCAAAAGCACAACCAATAGGCAAAGGCAATATAAATATAGGGACAACAACAGTTGATTCTGGTCAAATCCAAGGTGAAAAACTCTACTTAACTACAGGTACTTTGATGATAGGTACTTCAGAAGATGTAGAGCTAGGTATCTCAAAAAGAACATTTATCTGGGAAAATGGTGATAGAACACCTGTAGAGATGGATAGCTTTCATCTAAAAGCAAGAGTTTTTAATATCACTGATTATTATACTCCTCAAATCTCAGTAGGGGTAAATGGCTCATCAATAAAATCAAATGATTTTGAAAATAGTGAAGATATTTTGTACAATCCATATGTAGCAGTAACACTACCAATCAAAATGTTTACAGAGAATTTTCTAATCTCTATTACAGGAGTTGCTGAAAAAATATATAATGATAGTGAATCTACTCAAAATATATATAGTGCAGGTGCGGATATGATTTTGTATGATACTGTATATCTAATGGCAGAAGCTCAAGGTATAGGCAAAGAAGATGAAGATGCAGTTATAAATATAGGTGCAAAACTAAAATATGGTTGGTTTAGTATTGGAGCTGGATTGTTTAATATCTCACAAGATAAAGTTCAATCAGGAGATATAGATGCAGCTGAAAACAAAGAGCAGTATTGGATGGCAAATATAAATATGGAGATACCACTACTTAATCTATTTGGTTCTGATGATAAAAAACCACCTCTAAGTGAAGATAGTGAAGAAGAGGAAGAGACAGAAGAGCAACAACCATACAATGGTAAAGTATATACAATACCAACTGAAGAATAGGAGAAATAGAGATGTTGAATTTTACAAATAAAAAAAATAAATTACTTATATCTGCTGTAGCAGCGGCTTCGATTTTTGGATTTAGTGGGTGTTTGGATGAGAGACCACTACCAACTGATGAGCTTATCTCTATATATAACTCAGATTTGGAAAAAACAAATAGACTAAAACCACTTGATACTATGTATGTGAAAGTAGCTGGACTAAAAGCAAATGAGAAGCATGAGATAAGAATACTTGATAGTAACAAAAACTTAATCACAATGACACAAGCATATGCAGATGATAGTGGTGTGATTCAAGTTACACCTGTTTGGTATGATGTCGGGCTTAAAAAACCAACAGAAGAAACTCCAGAGTTTACAGTAGATAGTGGACTAGGGATAAAATCTTTTTACATAAATGTAGTAGATAGATATGCAAATGGTGAAGATACAGATTTTGAACAAGCGTTTTTTTATGTTTTAAAAGATGAAGATGAGAAACAAGAGGTGACTATTACAAATATCACCTATCCTACAACTGCAAGTATCGATAAAAACACAACACAAACAACTACAGTAGATGATGCCAATATAACAGCACAAGTGGATACAACAGTAGATCTATCAAATTACCAAAGAGCAAAAGTATATGCATCGACTAGTACAGGTGAGATGGAAAATGCTTTTGAGGAACAAAATAGTAAATATATGAATGGTGATACAAGTATACTTACAAAAGTATATTTAACAGTAGATCAGTTACCTAAAAAGATATTTAATACAGGTACAACATCTGATACAGATGTAGAAAATATTGATATATATGTGATACCTTATGGGAAAAATAAATTATCTGATATAGACTTAAGCGATGATTCTATAGTTAAGGTTACAAAAACAAGGACAGAGTTATTAGCTGGTCCAACATTGGTATGGGATATAAACTTAACAAACCCAGATAATGAAAACAACGCATACTCAATAATCTTAGATATCAATCAAGATGGAAAATACTCAAAAGGTCTTGACCTTGATGATGATGATCTAAGTGATATTTTTATAGATGGAGCAGATGGGGTTTATACTGCTGGTTTTATAGTCAAAAATACACCTGCAAATGACCCACTTCCATTTGAACTAACAGATGCACAAGGAGATGGAGTATCAAGTATCCCTGCACAGGTTAGTGATATTGATAATAGACTTTATCTAAGTGTAGAAAATATAGCATCACCAAAAAGTAGTGTTGAAGTAGAAATAAAAGATGAAAACAATACTACAGTATCTACAGAAACTATAGATTTAAAAACACCTAGTACAGATGATGCAGTTAGATTTTTGAAGTATATAGAGAGTGAAAAAATATTTGATATATCTGATTATAATGGAACAGGTACTTTGAGTATAAATATAGTAGATATAAACTTCTCTACAACTTTTGAAGTTTATCCTGTTAATACAGAAACAACAACACATAGTTCGGCTACAGATGATACAAAAGTAACAACATTTGATGAGACAGGTACAACAGATGGTGATACTAGTATCTTTATGAAGTTTGGAAAAGCTGGAGCTACAAATGCATCTGTATATTTATTTGATGGAAATGTATCATGGGATGAAAACAGAAGTTTAGAAGGCTCTGTAATCAAAAATACAGATATTAATATAACAAATCAAACTACTATCACCAAGGTATTTGATCTTGACTCAAATGGAACTCAAATAATAAATCCATCATCAAATAATGGTATATTTGATATAGTTGTAGATTATGATAACAATGGTTTATATGATAACAATGACACAAAACTAAATATCACTATAAGAGATACAATAGCAAATAACCTACCAAATGTAGGGTATATAAATATCGCATCAAATGGTTACTATAGCTTTGATAATCACTACACAGACTCAAATCAAACAAGTGACTATGGATATATAGATGAGTTTGCAGTAGATGGTAGTAATACATATGGTAGAAGTATTAGAGCTATTTGGAATCCATACCTAAAAAACAAAAAATCAGGTGGATTTTATGCAAACTACTACACTACAGGTGATGGAGATGAAAGTGTATATGTAGATGAAAATCAAGAGGTACAAGAGAGTCCATTTAACTTCAATCAACAACTAGACCTATATATCATAGATGCCGAAACATATCCTTTGAAAAAAGGTATGAGTCTTGATGATGATATGGATTTAAGAGGTGAAAAACAAACTATCACTACACAATATAGCTGTTCAAATGGTGCATTGATACAATCAATTGTCTCAAAAAGAGATATGAAAGTTGGAAAATACAATGTTATATTGGATGTAAATAGAAATGGTAAACTAGATGATGGTATAGATTATGTTGATGCAGTGACTCAAAAAGGTAAAAAAATATCTGAAGAGGATCCAAATGTTACAGGATTTCAGATCGTTACAGAGCTTACAAATACCTCTACTTCTTGGGTAAGAGAGTTTGGTACAAGATCTAGTGACTACACTCAAGATATAGCAGCAGATAGTAGTGGAAATACATATACTCTTGGATATACATATGGGACATTTGAAGATGAAACTAGACAGGGTAGTTACGATGGATTTATAGCTAAATACAACAAAGATGGAAACAAAACATGGACTACACAATTTGGTACATCTTCATATGACTATGCTACAGGTATAGCATCAAGTAGTAGTGGAAATACATATGCTGTAGGTTATACTTATGGAGAAATTAATAGTACAAAAATTGGTGGATATGATGGATTTATAGCTAAATATGATGCAGATGGAAATCAAACATGGGCAAGACAGTTTGGTACATCAAGTAGCGATTATATTCAAAAAGTTGCTTTAGATCAGAATGAAAATGCATATGTATCAGGATATACATATGGAACTATAGATAACAATACTAGAGTGGGTAGCTACGATGCTTTTGTAGTAAAATATGATAAAGATGGAAATAAAACTTGGTCAAAACAGTTTGGTACTACATCATATGACTACACTACAAATATAACTACAGATGAAGATAACAATATCTATGTGACAGGATATACATACGGTACACTATCGGAACAAACACGAGCTGGTGGATATGATGTCTTTGTAGTTAAGTATAATTCAGCTGGAGTGAAACAATGGGCAAAACAGTTTGGTAGTACATCTTATGATTATCCATATGGAATAGCAGCTAATAGCAATGGAGATGTATATATAAGTGGATATACATCAGGTTCAATAGACAATGAAAATCGTCTAGGTGGATATGATGGATTTATCGTAAAATACAGTTCAGATGGTACAAAACAATCTACAAAACAGTTTGGTACATCTACATATGATTACTTCAAAGAGATAGTAGTAGATAGTAGTGATAATATCTATGTATCTGGATACACATATGGAAAAATGGATGCTCATAATTCATTTGGTGGATATGATGGTGTTGTTGTGAAATTTGATACAGATCTAAATCAAATTTGGGCAAAACAGTTTGGTACTACTTCATCTGATTATATGGATTCAGTAGCTACTGATGGAACAGATGTTTATGTGAGTGGATATACTTATGGTGAATTTTCAGGACAAGAAAGAGTAGGAAGCTATGATGCTTTTGTAGGAAAAATCAACTTAAGTGTAGAAGAGTAAGAAAAAATCAATTCGGAACCCAGACTTTAGTCTGGGCGTAATGACAGCCTATGGAACGCCGACTTCAGTCGGGGCATATTAGCAGTCTGGACTAAAGTCCAGATTCCGAAACCAACACGAAACGCCGACTTTAGTCGGGGTGTAATGAAATAATTTTAGGTTATTTCACAGTCTCAGGGGTATGGGAACTAGTCACAAATCAAAATTACAAAAATCATTTAACTAAATATCTAGTTTAATCAATCGATAAAACTAATTAGATACAATTACAATTAAAACTACAAAAATCAACAAAGTGAAACCTATGT